>JBOGDQ010000311.1:0-1826 GCA_050742975.1 Jatrophihabitantaceae bacterium | reverse complement strand
CGTCGCCCGGTTCCTGACCGACAACCCGACCGCCGTCATGGCCGCGACGGCGCGGATCATGTGGCAGGAAGACACCGGCAAGATCCTCGACAACCATCCGCTGCGCCGGATGTTCGAAGACCGGGACAGGCTGGTCGACCTGAACCTGTTCCCCGACTTCTTCCACGGCAGCGCGCCCGCGGCCTTTCTCCGCGCCGACATCCTCGAGCGCGAGCGGCTGCGCTTCGACATCCAGATCCGCCCCAACTTCGAGGACGGCCATTTCTGCGGCCGGTACCTGCTGGCCGCCGGTGCGCCGATCGTGGGGTTTCTCGGTTCGGCGCGCTACATCTACCGCAAGCGCGCCGACGGTTCCTCGACGCTGCAGAACGGGCTGCTGAAACCGGAACGGTTCACGGTGGTGCCGCGGCGGGGTTACCTCGACCTGCTCACCCACGATGTGGCGCCGGGCGAGTACGCCGCCGAGTGGGTACAGAACATCGTCCTGTACGAGCTGTCGTACTACTTCAGCGCCGATCAACGCATGTCCGGCGGCACCGCGGCCCGTGGCGAGGTGGCCGAGCAGTTCGTGCGCCTGCTGCGCGAGATCGCGACCAAGCTCGATCCCTCCGTCGTCGAGACCTTCAACGTCCGCCGGCTCGATCCGGTCTGGCGGGATATCCTGCTGCACTCGCTGGGCCCGGATCGCTGGGTGACGCCGTACGCGGTGCTGGACAAGCGGGATCCGCGCAAGAACATAGTCCGGCTCTCCTACCGGTTCACCCGAACGCCGCCGCAGGAGCAGATCCTATTCCGCGGCGAGCCGGCCGAGGTCCAGGACGGCAAGATCTGGACGCACCAGTACTTCGAACACGACCTGATGCACGAGCGGGTGGCCTGGGTGCCCGCGAACGGCACGCTGCGCGTCCTGCTGGACGGCCGGCCGGTTCGCCTTCAGCCGGCCTGGACCGAAGCGGGCGTGACCGTCGTGCGCCCGATCCAGCTGCAGCGGTGGGAGAACCCCGGGCGCGTCAAGCCGACGCGGCCCGCCTTGCGCCGTCCTACGAAGGTGGTTCGCTGGCTGGCCGGCACCTGGCCGGTCCGTCGGCGATTCGGCGATGCCTGGGCGCTGATGGACCGCATCCACGACGCCGACGACAACGGAGAGCGGCTGTTTCGCTACCTGCGCGAGCACCGTCCGGACATCAACGCCTGGTTCATGCTCGAGCGAGGGACACCGGACTGGGAGCGGCTGCGCCGCGACGGGTACGGGCGGCGGATGATCCCGCACGGCGGCGTGCTCTGGCGGCTGCTGATGCTCAACTGCGCGCACCTGATCTCCTCGCACGCGGACGCGCCGGTGCACCGGCCACCGGCCATCATGCGAATGAAGCCCGAGCCGCAGTGGACGTTCACGTTCCTGCAACACGGGGTCATCAAGGACGACCTGTCGAGCTGGCTGAACCCGAAGAAGTTCGACCTGTTCGTCACCAGCACCCCCCAGGAGCAGGAGTCGATCGTCGGAGACAACACGCGGTACAGCTACACCTCGAGAGAGGCGCGGATGACCGGGCTGCCACGATTCGATCGGCTCCGCGAGCTGGGAGCGAAGGTCGGCGTGGACGAGCGCCCTTACCTGCTGGTATGCCCGACCTGGCGCTACTGGCTGACGCCGCCGCTCGTGCAGGGCTCGCAACGGCGCGAGGTTCACAGCGACTTCTTCGACAGCGAGTATGTGCAGCAGTGGACGGCGTTCCTGAGCGACGAGCGCCTGCGGAAGGTGGCCGCGCACAACAACCTGCGGATCGGCTTCCTGCCGCATCCGAACATTCAGCCCGCGCTGGCCC
>JBOGDQ010000310.1:0-2252 GCA_050742975.1 Jatrophihabitantaceae bacterium | reverse complement strand
CACCGCCGCCTTCCGCCTAGAGAACTGCCGTGTGCCCAGGCAGGACATGCTCGGCAGCCCCGAGATCGACACCAAGCAGGGCTTCGGCGGCGCGATGCAGACCTTTGACAACACTCGCCCCCTGGTGGCGGCGATGGCAGTCGGCGTCGCCCGCGCTTCTCTCGACGAGACGCGCCTACGCCTAGCGGGCGCGGGTGTAGAGATCGACTACTTGACCCCGATGCTGTCCCAACATGCAGCCGCCGCGCGGTTCCTGGAGATGGAAGCCGCCTATGAGGCGTCCCGGCTGTTGACGATGCAGGCGGCGTGGATGGCCGACAATGGAAAGCCGAACTCGCTGCAGGCCTCGATGGCCAAGGCGAAGGCCGGACGGGTCGGTGTGCAGATCACGCTGCGCTGCGTCGAGCTGGCCGGCTCGGTCGGCTACGGCGAGGGCTCGCTGCTGGAGAAGTGGGCGCGCGACTCGAAGATCCTGGACATCTTCGAGGGCACCCAGCAGATCCAGCAGCTCATCGTGGCGCGGCGCCTGCTGAACAAGACGTCCACCGAACTCAAGTAGCGCGATGAACACCCCCTTCAGCGGGTCCTGGGCCGCTGAAGGGGGTGTTCATCGTGGGCGCGCGCCCAGGTGGGCCACGCACAGCGTCGGCTCGACGAACGGATCGAGCCGCTGTGCTTCCAGCGGGGCGTCCAGCTGGTCGAGCAGCCCGCGCATCAGGCCGAGGTGCACGGAGCAGACGACGTCGCGGTGCTCCTCGGCCGTTTCCCGGAACGGGCAGTGGTGCAGCAGGACCTGGCGCTTGCGACCCTTGGTGACCGCCTCGGGAGCGAAGCCGATCTCGTCCAAGGTCTGGACGAGCTGCTCGGTCGCGCCGGCCACGTCGACCCGACGGAACGGCGGTCGGGGCGAGGCGAGGAACCGTCCCCACGCCTCGCCCGCCTTGAGCGCGGCCTGCGCCGGCCGCCTGGTCTCGCTGGCGAGGTAGCTGGTCAGGATCTCGGCGAGCAGCCGGTAGCTGCGGCGACCGACCCGGGCGCTGTCCGGGCTGGCCGAGTAGAGCGTGCGCGGCCGGCCCGGCAGTTCGCGGTCCTCGCTGGCCCGGGTCGCCAGGCCGGCCGCGACCAGCCCGTCGAGATGGAACCGGGCGGTGTTGGCGTGCAGTCGCACCTGCGCTGCGACCTGGCCGACGTCGAGCGGCTCGCGCGCCGCCTGCAGGAGCGTGAGCACGCGGGCCCGGCTCGCCCCGATCGCAGGCGAGCGCTCCGGATCAGCACGCGTCAGTTCCCGGTCGGTCACAAGTTTCGAGTTTTTCACAACTTGCCGGTAGAAACAATGCTCGTCCGGTCCAGGGGTATCGCGGCATCAGGCCAGCCGATAGCGTCGGGAGAACCGTCCCGACGCACGCGGAGGTCCGGTACCGGCATGACGCAGACGAACCACACTCGCGCCGACGATCATGACGCGGCGCGCGAACTTCTCGCGCCGCTGCTGCCCGGCGGTGAACCGATCGAGTCCCTGTTGCGCAAGGCGCAGTTCTTCACTCCGGGAACGCCGACGGCCGACCATCGCGAGGTGCACCGGATCGGCGGCCGTAACGCCGAGGCGTTCTACCGCGAGCGCTGGCGGCACGACAAGGAGGTGCGTTCGACGCACGGGGTGAACTGCACCGGTTCGTGCTCGTGGAAGATCTACGTCAAGGACGGGATCATCACCTGGGAAACCCAGCAAACCGACTATCCGTCGGTGGGCCCGGACCGCCCCGAATACGAGCCGCGCGGTTGCCCGCGTGGCGCCTCGTTCTCCTGGTACAGCTATTCGCCCACCCGGGTGCGCTACCCGTATGCCCGCGGGGTGCTGGTGGAGATGTTCCGCGAGGCCAAGAACCGGCTGGGTGACCCCGTCGCGGCCTGGGCCGACATCCAGGCCGACCCCGAGCGCCGACGCCGCTATCAACAGGCCCGCGGCAAGGGTGGCCTGGTCCGGGTCACCTGGGCCGAGGCCACCGAGATGATCGCGGCCGCCCACGTGCACACCATCAAGACCTACGGCCCGGACCGCGTCGCCGGATTCTCCCCGATCCCGGCGATGTCGATGGTGTCGTATGCCGCGGGCTCGCGGTTCTACGAACTGATCGGCGCCCCCATGACGTCGTTCTACGACTGGTATGCCGACCTTCCGGTGGCCTCTCCGAATGTGTTCGGCGACGTGACCGATGTGCCCGAATCCGGCGACTGGTTGGATGCGTCGTACC
>JBOGDQ010000309.1:0-18077 GCA_050742975.1 Jatrophihabitantaceae bacterium | reverse complement strand
CTAGCGCGCCGGCCAGCACCGCAAGCGTGTTCGTCCAGATCTCGGTGGCGTCGTGCTCCACCCACCCGGGCCGCGGCAGGTGCTGCCGGTGCTCGACCTGGTCGACGGCCACCACTCGCGCATCGTGATCGAAGAGCAGGCAGCGCGTGGACGTCGTTCCCTGGTCGATCGCGGCGACGACCGATGCCGCGCGCGGAGCTTGTCCGGGCGCTGACGGCGCGCGCGGAGCGGGTCGGGGCGCTGACGGCATTGGGCTAGCGTGCCACCTGTGCAGGCATCGATCCCCAAGGGCGGTGCCGCGTCGCGCCTGGACGCCGCGTACCGGGCCGCGGCGTGGCAGCGGCTGGCCGAGGACCCGTTCGACGTCGTCGTGATCGGCGGCGGCGTCACCGGCTCGGGTGCCGCGCTGGACGCCGCTACTCGCGGGCTGTCCGTCGCGCTGGTCGAGGCGCGGGACTTCGCGGCGGGCACGTCCAGCCGCTCGTCCAAGCTGATCCACGGCGGCCTGCGCTACCTGGAGCAGCTCGAGTTCGGGCTGGTGCGCGAGTCCCTGCGCGAGCGTGAGTTGATGACGACCCGCCTCGCGCCGCACCTGGTCCGGCCGGTGCCGTTCCTCTACCCGCTCGCCCATCGCGGCTGGGAACGCCCTTACGTAGCAGCGGGCCTGGCCCTGTACGACACCATCGGCGGGCACTCGACGATGCCGCGGCAGAAGCACCTGTCGCGCCGGGCCGCCCTGCGCGTCTTCCCGGGGCTGAAGCCGGACGCGCTCGTCGGCGCGGTGCGCTACTTCGACGCGCAGACCGACGACGCGCGCCACACGCTGACCGTGGCGCGCACGGCAGCGCGGTACGGCGCGATCGTGCGGACGTGCACCAGCGCGGTCGGCTTCGCGCGCGAGTCGGACCGGGTCGTCGGCGTCGTCGTCCGCGATGCCGACGACGGGCAGGAGGTGACCGTCCGCGCCGGCGTGGTGCTCAACTGCACCGGCGTCTGGACGGACGACATCCAGGCGCTTTCCGGTGGTCGCGGGCGGTTCCAGGTGCGCGCGTCCAAGGGCGTGCATGTCGTCGTGCCCCGCGAGAAGATCACCGGCGACGCGGGGCTGATCCTGCGGACCGAGACGTCCGTGCTGTTCGTGATCCCGTGGAAGAACCACTGGCTGATAGGTACCACCGACACCGACTGGGACCTGGACCTGGCGCAGCCCACCGCGACGAGGACCGACATCGACTACCTGCTCGAGCGCGTGAACGACGTGCTCGTCACGCCGCTCACCCAGGACGACATCCAGGGCGTGTACGCCGGCCTTCGCCCGCTGCTCGCGGGGGAGTCGGAGGAGTCGTCCGCGCTGTCCCGCGAGCACGCCGTGGCCCAGGTCGTCCCCGGCCTGATCTCCATCGCCGGCGGCAAGTACACGACGTACCGGGTGATGGCGGCGGACGCGGTCGACGCGGCGGTCGAGGAGCTGCCGCGGCGCGTGCAGCCCTCCTGCACCGACCGGGTGCCGCTGCTCGGTGCCGATGGGTACTTCGCGATGCGCAACCAGATCGACACGCTCGCCGCGGAGTACGACCTGCACCCGCACCGGATCCGGCACGTGCTGGAGCGGTACGGGTCGATGATCCGCGACGTGCTCGACCCGGGGCTCGCCGATCGGGACCTGCTGCAGACGGTGCCGGGCGCGGCCGACTACCTGATGGCCGAGATCCGCTACGCGATCACCCATGAGGGCGCGCTGCACCTGGACGACGTGCTCACCCGGCGCACCCGGATCTCGATCGAGTACCCGCACCGCGGAGTCGACTGCGCCGACCTGGTCGCCGGCGTGATGGCCGAGATCCTGGGCTGGGACCGCAAGGCCCGCGCGCGCGAGGTGAAGGCGTACGTCGACCGGGTCGCGGACGAGCGCGCCGCCCAGTCCCTCGCGTGAGCGATCCGCCTCAGTCCTGGACCTCGAAGCAGGTCCTCAGTCCTGGACCTCGAAGCAGGTGGAGACCGAGTCCAGGAGTTCGCGCCAGTCGTCCTTGTCGATCGCCGAACCGTCCAGCACGGACGTGTCCGCCTCCAGGTCGCAGAACGCGACCAGCTCGCGCACCAGCTCCGCGCCGCGCGAGGACGGCGTGCGCAGGTCGTAGGCGGCGTCCAGGCCCGGCGTGAAGGCGGCGTCGTCCTCGACGGCGGCGAGCTCCTCCCACCACTCCAGCTTGTGCAGCTCGTGGTCCTCGGCGGTCCGGCAGAAGCGGGCCAGCCCTTCGACCGTGCTGAAGACGGCCACCGTGTCGCCGCCGCCGAGGAACGTCGCGGTGCTCTCGTCGTCCTCGGTGTCGGCCGACACGTAGCCCCGAACGGTCAGGTAGGTAACGTCGGGCAGCCGGATCTCGATCGGCTCGGCTCCGACCCGATCCCAGACGGTCTCGGCGTCGAGGTCCGTTGCGGAGAAGTCGCCCTGCCAGGACAGCCACGAGTCGACGCGGGTGAGCGCCCGCTCCCAGGTCTCGGCGATGACGTCACCCAGCTCGTTCCAGCGCTTCTTGCCCTCCTTGCCCTGGTAGCTGTTGTCCTCGTCGACCAGTTCGGCGTACGCCGGCGTGCCCTCGACCAGGCGACGCAGCGCGCCGTCGTCGCAGCAGTCGGCGATCTTGGCGACCATGTCCACGACGTTCGCCAGCGCGGACACGTGCACCGGATCGGGCTCGCCGGACGCCCAGTCGTACACCGCGTCCAGGTCGTACGCATCCTCACCACCGGGGCGGAGCTGGTCGGGCGTCAGCTTCAGCACCCGCCCCCACGCCGGGTGGTCGGACAGGTCGTTCTCCTCGCCGGATGCGATGAACGCGCCCAGGTCGCGAACTCCCGGGTAGAGCAGGATCTTGGACCCGTCGCCGAGGAAGCCCTGCCACTGTTCCCCGTCCTCGTCCTCCCACGGCGGCGCCCACAGGGTCAGGCCGATCCGGCCGTTCACGGTGAGCGTGATCGGGATGATGGTGGCATCGAGCGGGCTGGTCATGGGTGCGAACCTACCGAACGGCGGCATGGCCGAGCCGACCTGGACGCGGACCGGGGCGTGGGACGCAGTCACGGGGGCACGCTCGCGCCACCGGAAGTGGAGCAGGTTGCCAGCGATGGAGGACTGACCGCAGATCCGCGGGCGGCCCTGATCGGCGCCGCCGCGCCCCAGGGCCGACGGCCGTGCCCGCCTGTCTGCGGTCAGTCCTCCATCCGCGGCGAGAGGTCCCCAGTGACGACGGCCGTGCCCGACCGTCTGCGGTCAGTGCTCCGCCCCGGCACACAGACCGGTTTCCACAGCTGCGCCGGCCGTCCACAATCGGTCGACCGGACCGGCGATGGCTCCGGCTTCGGGCCACGCTGGGCGGATGGACCCCGGTGATCTGTTGCGTGCCGTTCGTTACTCCCGGCGGCTGAGTCAGCGGGAGCTGGCCCGGCTGGCCGGCGTCAGGCGGACCACCGTCGACCGCATCGAGTCCGGATCCACCCGCGAACCGAGCCTGCGCCTCGTTGAGTCCATCCTGCAGTCGGTCGCCTACCGGTTGGTCGTCGCCGACCAGCACGGGCGCCCGCTCGGTCTGGACGCGGACCGCTTCCGGTATTTGGACCGGGGCGGCCGGCGCCTGCCCGCGCACCTCGACCGGCGGGCGATCAACAGTTTTTGTGATCCCTGGTGGGGCTGGTCACGGATCGCTTGGTGGTCCGGCGATCCGAAGGTGCCCGCATACACCTACGACCTTCGCAATCACACGCATTGGGACAAGCCCCAGTTCGTCGACCATCGTTGGGACGACGCCACGTGACGGGCCGATGAGCGGCCTACACCCCGATCGGATGCCAGACGGTCTTGGTCTCGACGAAGGCGGCCAGCCGCGACGTCCCGAGATCGGCGGCCCAGTCGTCCGATGCCGGAACGAAGACCCGCTTCACGTTGTCCGCCGCCGCGATCTGCAGCTCGCGGCGCGCGCCGGCGGGCACCCCGGTCAGGTCGATGGCGTTGATGTCGCGGTGCGAGGCCAGCCAGGGGCTCAGCTCGGTGGTGAATCCGGTGAGCAGGTTGACCACGCCGGGCGGGACGTCGGAGGTGGCCAGGACCTCGGCGAGCGAGACCGCGGGCAGCGGCCGGGTCTCGGAGGCGAGGATGACGGCGGTGTTGCCGGTGGTCAGGGTCGGGGCCAGCACCGAGACCAGGCCGAGCAGGGACGAGTCCTGCGGCGCGACGACGGCAACGACGCCGGTCGGTTCGGGCAGGGAGAAGTTGAAGTACGGCCCGGCGACCGGATTGGTGCCGCCGGCGACCTGGGCGTATTTGTCGGCCCAGCCGGCGTAGTAGACCCAGCGGTCGATCGCGGCGTCGACCTGGGCGGCCGCGGCACGGGCGGTGCCGCCCTCGGCCTGCTGCACCTGGGCGGTGAACTGCTCGCGCCGCCCGTCCAGCAGTTCGGCCACCCGATACAGCACCTGGCCCCGGTTGTACGCGGTGGCGCCGGACCAGCCGGCGAACGCCTTGCGGGCGACCACTACCGCGTCCCGGACGTCCTTGCGGGAGGCCTGCGCGGCGTGCGCCAGCAGCTTGCCGGACGGGGAGTTGATCGGGTACGAGCGGCCGGACTCCGAGCGCGGGAAGGCCCCACCGACGTACAGCTTGTACGTCTTGCGCACCCGCAGTCGCTGGTCGTCCTTAGTGGGCAAGGTAGGCCTCCAGGCCGTGTCGTCCGCCCTCGCGGCCGTAGCCGGACTCCTTGTAGCCGCCGAACGGGGAGGCCGGGTCGAACCGGTTGAACGTGTTGGCCCACACCACCCCGGCCCGCAGCTGGGCGGCCATGGACAGGATCCGGGACCCCTTCTCGGTCCACACCCCGGCCGAGAGCCCGTACGGGGTGTTGTTCGCCTTGGCGATCGCCTCACCGGGGGTGCGGAAGGTCAGCACCGACAGCACCGGCCCGAAGATCTCCTCGCGGGCGATCCGATGCGATTGCGACACGTCGGTGAACACGGTCGGGGCGAACCAGTAGCCACGCTCGGGCAGCACGCACGGCGGTGACCAGCGGGTCGCGCCCTCGGCCACTCCCACGTCGGTCAGCTCCCGGATCCGGGCCAGCTGGGCGGCGGAGTTGATCGCCCCGACGTCGGTGTTCTTGTCCAGCGGATCCCCGACGCGCAGCGTGCCGAGCCGGCGTTGCAGCGCGCCGACCAGCTCGTCGGCGACCGACTCCTGCACCAGCAACCGCGACCCGGCGCAGCACACCTGGCCCTGGTTGAAGAAGATCCCGTTCACGATCCCCTCGACGGCCTGATCCAGCGGCGCGTCGTCGAACACGATGTTCGCCGCCTTGCCGCCCAGCTCCAGCGACAGCCGGGCCGGCGTCCCGGCCAGCGTTCGTTGGATGATCTTGCCGACGTCGGTGGAGCCGGTGAACGCGATCTTGTCCACTGCCCCGGCCGCCGCCTGCTCCACGATCGCCTGCCCGATGTCCGGGCCCCCGGCGAGGATATTCACCACGCCGGGCGGCAGGTCGGCCTCGGCGATGATCTCGGCCAGCACCAGCGCCGTCAGCGGCGTCGTCTCGGCCGGCTTGAGCACGACCGTGTTCCCGCATGCCAGCGCCGGCGCGATCTTCCACGCCGCCATCAGCAGCGGGAAGTTCCACGGGATGATCTGCCCGGCCACCCCGACCGGTTTCGGGTCCGGACCGAACCCCGCGTAGCCCAGCTTGTCGGCCCAGCCGGCGTAGTAGAAGAAGTGCGCCGCCGCGGTCGGCACGTCCACATCGCGGGACTCGCGGATCGGCTTGCCGTTGTCCAGCGACTCCAGCACCGCCAACTCCCGGCCCCGCTCCTGGATCGCCCGGGCGATCCGGAACAGGTACTTGCCCCGCGCCCGGCCCGGCAGGCGCGACCACGGCCCGAACGCCCGCCGCGCCGCCCGCACCGCGTCCTCGACATCGGAGTGGCCGGCCTCGGCCACCTCGGCCAGTGGCGACTCGTCGGCCGGGTTGATCGTCTTGACCGCCTCACCCGAGCCGTCCCGGAACTGCCCGTTCACGAAGATCTGGTAGCTCGGGCGCAGCCGGGCGATGTCCCGCGACTCCGGCGCCGGGGCATAGGGAAACTTTGCTGCCATGGGTCAGTCCACCGTCACGTAGTCGGGGCCGTCGTAGCTGCCGGTCGTCAACTTGTGCCGCTGCTGCAGCAGGTCGTTGAGCAGGCTGGACGCGCCGAACCGGAACAGGGCCGGGTCCAGCCAGTCGTCGCCGGCCACCTCGTTGACCATCACCAGGTACCGCACCGCCTCCTTGGACGTGCGGATCCCGCCGGCCAGCTTCACCCCGCGCAAGTCCTCGGTGATCGCGTAGTAGTCACGCACCGCCTCCAGCATCACCAGCGCCACCGGGGGAGTGGCCGCCGGCGTCACCTTCCCGGTCGAGGTCTTGATGAAATCTCCGCCGGCCAGCAGTGCCAGCCACGACGCCCGCCGCACGCTGTCCAGCGTGACCAGTTCGCCGGTCTCCAGGATCACCTTCAGGTGCGCGGCCCCGCAGGCTGCCTTCGTCGCGACGATCTCCTCGAACACCTGCAGGTACCGTCCGGCCAGGAAGGCGCCGCGGTCGATGACCATGTCGATCTCGGAGGAACCCGCCGCCACGGCATCACGCACATCGTGCAACTTGGTGTCCAGCGACGCCCGTCCGGACGGGAAGGCCGTCGCCACGCTCGCGACCCCGACCGACGTCCCGCGCAGCGCGTGCACCGCGGTCTCGACCAGGTCCGGATACACGCACACCGCCGCCACCGACGGCACCGATGCATCCGTGGGATCCGGCCGCGCCGCCTTCGCGCACAACGAGCGCACCTTGCCCGGAGTGTCCGCACCCTCCAACGTCGTCAGATCCACCATCGAGATCGCCGTGTCGATCGCCCACGCCTTGGCCGTCGTCTTGATGCTCCGGGTGGCCAGCGCCGCAGCACGGCCCTCCGCACCCACCTGATCCACACCCGGCAGCCCGTGCAGGAACCGCCGCAGCGACGAGTCGTCGCGAGTCACGTCCTGCAGTCCGGCGCCTGCGGCGAGGTGCGGGTCGGTGCGTTCGAGGAGCCTCACCCGGCCAGTCTAGGTGCGCGCAACGGCGCCGCCATCGGCATCGTTCGCCGAACCGGGCGGTATGCAGTCAGTAGGCTGCGCTGCGTGGAGACACACGTCGTCGAGCACCCGATCGTCCAGGCCCGCCTCACCGTGATGCGGGACGAGCGCAGCAGCAACGCCGAGTTCCGGGCGGCCCTGCGCGAGCTCGCGACCCTGCTCGTCTACGAGGCCACCCGGGTGCTCGAGGTGGCCGACGCGCCGATCACGACGCCGGTCACCGCCACCACCGGCGTGGTGATCGCGAACCCGCCGCTGCTGGTCCCGGTGCTGCGGGCCGGTCTGGGCATGGCCGAGGCCGCGTTCAACCTGCTCCCCGAGTCGCAGATGGGCTTCGTCGGGCTGGCCCGCGACGAGCAGACGCACCGGCCGACGCCGTACATGGCCTCGTTGCCGGACTCGCTGGCCGGCCGGGCGGTGATCGTCCTGGACCCCATGCTCGCGACGGGCGGCTCGCTGCAACACTGCCTGGAGCTGCTGCACGAGCGCGGCGCCACCGACGTCACGGTCGTCTGCGCGCTGGCGGCCCCCGAAGGGGTCAAGAACATCTCGGACGGCGGGCTTGCCGCGCGGCTATTCGTGGCGAGCATCGACGAGCGTCTCAACGACGCCGCGTACATCGTCCCGGGCCTCGGCGACGCCGGTGATCGCCAGTTCGGCCCCCGTTAGCGGTCCGCGAACCCAAAGGAGACAAAACCGTTGCACAAGCCTGGCAACGTCCGGCCCCTCCGGCGCGTCTACTAGAGCAAAGGGGGATTTGCAGACTCGATGGCGAGCTCGGAGGGCGTGCGTGATCGAGTGCTGACCCGCGCCCTCCGGGCGTCCATCCTGGCCCTCGCCCTGATCGGCGCCGTGGTCGGCGCTCTGATCGGCCTCGCCGCGTGTGCCACGCCGCGCAAGCCCACCGCGGTGGCACCGGGGACGTCCCAGTCGGGGTCCGCGCACGGCAACCCGCAGGCCGTGGTGCCCGTCGCCGTGAACCCGCAGCACGCCAAGGCTGCCGTCCAGAAGCTGTTCACGCCGTTCGACGAGAACGGTCAGCTGAGCGTGCATGCGAGCGATGGCGGCCGCGGTTCGTGCTTCGCCACCTCGATCGCGGTACCGGTCTCGGGCGTGTTCCGATGCCTGTCGGGCAACACGATCCTGGACCCGTGCTTCGCGCCCGTGCACGAGACGTCGCCGGCCGAGGTCACCTGCTTCGCCGATCCCTGGTCCGACGGCTTCACCATCCACCTCGCCGGGAAGCTGCCGACCTACGACCCGGTGCTGGCCGCCGGCGATCCGTGGGCGATCGAGCTCACCAACGGGGTGCGCTGCGTGTCCGTCACCGGCGCGGTGCCCTCACTCGGCAAGGTGGACCTGACCTACCGGTGCGACGTCTCGATGGCCGCGGGGATCACGTCGGGTGACAACGGGACGATCATTGCTCACTACGGACCGGTCGAGGGTCCGCTGACCGACGTTGCCGTCGCGACGGCGTGGCGTGGGCGCTCGTTCCGTATTGGGGCGGGCTGAGGCGCAGCGCCACCACGGCGACCGTCACCCCCCAGCCGATGCCGATCAGCAGGCCGACCCCGACGTCGCTGAGCCAATGCACGCCGAGGTCCAGGCGGGAGCTTGCGACGTAGGCCGACGCCAGCACGGCGAGCACCCACGGCCAGAGGACGTGCCGGCTGAGCGCGAGGATGCCGAGGCACGCGACCAGCACCGCGGTGACCGCGGTGGCGTGGCCGGACGGGAACGACCAGCCCGTCTCGTGCACGCCGGGCAGTGCCCCGGGCGCCGGGTAGTCGGCGGTCAGCGGGCGCGGCCGGTGGATGATCTCCCGGATCACGAACACCTGCGCCTCGGCGCCGAGATAGGCCACGATCGGCGCGAGCGCCCACGGGGTGCGCCGCCACACCAGCAGCCCCGCGGTGAGCACCACGCAGATGACGCCGAGAGCGGCCGCGTCGCCGAACGTCGCGATGACCTTGGCCAGCGCGACCGCGTACCGGTGCTGCACGAACCAGTGCCACACGTGCGTGTCGGTGCCCTGGATCGCCCCGCCGCCGTGCCGGCCGACGAGCGCGAACCCCATCACCAGCCCGAACGCGAACAGCGCGATGCCGACCACGATCAGCGTTCGGACGGCGAGGATCAACGCCCGCCGATCACTCGTGGGGTGCCGGCCCGGCGCGGCTGTCTCGGGCGGCGCGGGTGTCTCCGCTGGCACAGGGTCCACGGACGCTGACTCCTCTACGGACGTGAATGGCGACGGGCGATGCGGAACGGCCCGACGCTAGCGGGGCCGGCTCTGCGCCGCGTCTGCCGCGCGGGATTTGCACAGGAACCTCGTCATGGATAAGGGTAGGCACGCCTAACCAGACGGAGGACCTCGGTGGATCTGACCAAGACCCTGCTACTCGGCCTGATCGCCGGGGTGACCATCGTCCTCGGTGTGCCGCTGGGCCGGATCCGGCGCCCGCTGCCGAGCCTGCGGCTGATGCTCAACGCCGTCGCCGTCGGGATCCTGATCTTCCTGATCTGGGACGTACTCGCCCACGCCTGGGACCCGATCGACAAGGCACTGGGCGCGGCTCACGAGCACACCGGCGGGCTGGCGCCGGCCTTCGGCTACGGCGCGCTGTTCGCGGGCGGACTGGCCGTCGGGCTGCTGTCCCTCGTCGCCTACGAGCGCTACATGGGCCGCGCCACGCGTAGCGCTGATGGCGGCGGGTCCCCGGCTCGGCGGCTGGCCCTGCTGATCGCGGTCGGCATCGGGCTGCACAACTTCGCCGAGGGCCTGGCGATCGGGCAGTCCGCCGCGAGCAACGAGCTCGCGCTGGCCACCATGCTGGTGATCGGCTTCGGGCTGCACAACGCGACCGAGGGCTTCGGCATCGTCGCGCCGCTGGCCGCCGATCTCGACGAGCACGGCGTCCGGCGGATCCCGAGCTGGGGGTACCTGCTCATGCTCGCCCTGATCGGCGGCGGCCCGACGTTCGTCGGCACCTGGGTCGGCCACGGGTTCACCAGCGAGGCCGTGAGCGTGATCTTCCTAACGCTGGCCGCCGGCTCGATCCTCTACGTCGTCATCCAGCTGCTCGGCGTGGCGGCGCGGGCGCGCCGCTCCGACCTGCTGGCGCAGGGGCTGCTCATCGGCCTGTTGGCCGGCTTCATCACCGACGCGGTCGTGACGTTCGGCGGCGCCTGAACCGAACCGATGGTGACCGGGTGACAACCTGGCCACCGGGCCGCGCGACTACACGACGTGACGAGCGTGCTGACCGGTTCCCGGCGAAGGGACGACATCGAGCTGATGGCCGAGGTTGCGCCGCCGACTGAGCGTCTCGACGTCCCCGCTCTGTACGAGCGGCACTGGCGGGCAATGGTGCGGCTGGCCGTGCTGCTCGTGGACGATGTGGCCAGCGCGGAGGACGTGGTCCAGGACGCGTTCGTCGCGCTGCACCGGCGCCAGGACTCGCTGCGTGATCCCAACGCCGGGCTCGCGTACGTCCGCGCGTCGGTGGTCAACCTGTCCCGGTCGGTGATCCGCCGGCGGCAGACCGCGCGCAAGCACCTGCGGGTCGCCGAGCCGGAGGGGACGGCCGGAGCCGACCACGACGTGTTGCTGCATGACGAGCACCGCGCCGCACTGGCTGCCGTGCACGAGCTGCCCCCGCGGCAGCGGGAGGTGCTGGTCCTGCGTTACTGGGCCGGGCTGTCCGAACGCGAGATCGCCGCGACGCTCGGGATCTCGGCCGGCTCGGTCAAGTCCGCAGCGAGCCGCGGCATGGCCACGCTGCAGCGCGTCCTCGGGGGGCGGGCATGAACGATCACGAGCTCGAACGGCTGCTCACCGATTCCCTCGACGCCCGGGCGCGCGGGGCGATCGGCGACGACCGCAGGCCCCCAGCGTTCGAGGACCGGCCGACCGGACACACCTCGGCCCGCTCGCGACGGCGGACCGCACTGCTGGCCCCGCTCGCGACGGCTGCCGCGGTGGCGCTCGTCGCCGGCGGTATCGCGCTGTTCCACCCGTCCTCGCCCGATCACCCGGCCTCGACTGCGGGAGCGGTCCACGTCCGGCTCAAGTTCGGCGACGGCGCGCAGGTCGGCGTGGGCATGCCGGTGATCGCCTACTTCTCCCGGGCGATCACCAGCGCGAAGTCGCTCGCCGCGGCCACCAGCGTCACCGTCAACGGCAAGCCGGCACACGGCGCCTGGTACTTCGAACGGTCGGCCGCCGACCCCGGCTACCCGATCGAGGGCCATCTGCGGCTCGAGCGGTTCTGGCCCGCGCACGCGAACATCGTGGTGCGGATGCCGATCCGAGGGCTGTCGGCCGGCACCGGGCTGGCCTACGACGAGAGCCTTTCCGTCGCCTTCGCCACCGGTGCGGCGACCGTCGCGACCGTCTCGGCCGCCAGGCACCAGATGCTGGTGACGACCGACGGCCGGACGGTCGGCACGTATCCCGTGTCGCTGGGCGGTCCGGCCACGCCGACCGAGCGGGGCACCAAGGTGATCATGGAGAAGCGGCCGGACATCGCCCTGCGCGGGCCCGGGTTCGATCAGCCGAACGTGCGCTACACGCAGCGCCTGAGCTACGGCGGGGAGTACCTGCTAGCGGCGCCCTGGAACACGGCCAACATCGGCCGGAGCAACTCGTCCAACGGCAGCACCGACCTGCGGACCTCGGACGCGCGGCAGCTGTACCGGCTGTTCGAGGTGGGCGACGTGGTGCGCTACCCGGACGCCACCGGCCCATCCATGCAGCTCGGTCAGGGCTACGGCGACTGGAACGTCCCGTGGGCGCAGTGGCTGACGGGCGGCCTCATTCCTACGGGTTAGACGGCACCTCCGGTTGATTCAGGGCGTCAGATGCCCAGCGCCGAGCTGATCTGTTGGCGCAGTCCCGCCAGTTGCTGCGCCGCCTGCGTTGCCGACCCGGACGCAACGACGACCTCCAGGTAGGCCTTCAACTTCGGCTCGGTGCCCGAGGGGCGGACGACGACGCGGCCGCCGTCCCAGGTCAGCCGGACGATGTCGTTGTCGGGCAGCAGGTCCTCGACGGTGACCGGCAGGCCGAGCAGCTCGCCGGGCGGGTTCGCGCGCAGCCGCTGCATCGCCTCGTCGATCAGGGCCAGGTCCTCGACGCGGAGGGACACCTGATCGGTGGTGTATCGGCCGTACTCGGCGGCGAGCTCGTCCAGCCGGCGAAGTAGCGAGGACCCGTCTCGCTTCAGGGTCGCCGCCAGCTCGGCGACCAGCAGCGCGGCGCTGACGCCGTCCTTGTCACGCACCAGGTTCGGCGCGACCGCGTACCCCAGCGCCTCCTCGTAGCCGAAGACGAGATCGGGCGCCGCTCGGGAGATCCACTTGAAGCCGGTCAAAGTCTGCCGGTAGCCGACACCGTGCCGCTCCGCCATCGCGCCGAGCAGCGACGACGAGACGATCGTGGTCGCGTAGGTGCCGCGAATCCCCTTACGCAGCAGGGAGTCCGCGAGCAGCGCACCCACCTCATCGCCGCGCAGCATCCGCCACCGGCCACTGGAATCGGCACCGTCCCTGTCCGGCACCGCGACAGCACAGCGGTCCGCGTCCGGGTCGTTGGCGATGACGAGGTCGGCGTCCTCGTCGCGGGCCAGGGCGAACGCCAGGTCGAGCGCGCCCGGCTCCTCGGGGTTCGGGAACGACACGGTCGGGAAGTCGGCGTCCGGGGCGGACTGCTGCGGCACCGGGATCAGCGGCGCGAACCCGGCCGCCGCGAACACCTTGTCCACCACCTCGGTGCCCACCCCGTGCATCGCGGTGTGCACGATGCGCACGTCGCGCGGACCTCCGGGCTCGATCAGCGCCGCCGCCGCGGCCACGTAGTCCTCGACGATCGACCCGTCCAGCACCCGGTAGCCGTCCGTTGCCAGGGCGATGCCGCGTGCGGACGGGACGGCCCGGATCGCGGCCTCGATCTCGACGTCCACCGGGGGTGCGATCTGGGCGCCGTCCGCCACGTACACCTTGTAGCCGTTGTCCTGGGGCGGGTTGTGCGAGGCGGTCACCATGACACCGGCCGCGGCGCGCAGGTGCTGCACGGCGAAGGCCAGCACCGGCGTCGGCAGCAGGCGCGGCAGCAGCCGGGCGTCGAAGCCGGCGGCGGCGAAGATCGCGGCCGAGTCCCGGGCGAACTCGGCGGATCCGTGCCGCCCGTCGAAGCCGACGACGACCGGCCGGCCCGCCTGCCCCTGCGCGCCGAGCCATGCGGCAATGCCGGCGGCCGCGCGCCGCACCACCACCCGGTTCATGCCGTTCGGGCCGGCCCGCAGCGGCCCGCGCAGGCCCGCGGTCCCGAAGGTCAGCGGGCCACTGAACCGGTCGGCCAGTTCGGCGGCGGCGATCTTCCTGCGCTCGGCGTCAGCTGGACCACCAGTTGCAGGAAGATCAGCCGCGTCCAGCAGATCACGCAGCTCGGCCGCCGCCCGATCGTCGACCTCGTCGGTCAGCCAGGCCCGTACCCGCGCGCGCAGGTCGTCTGCGTTGCTCACAGCTGCGGGACGAGCCGGCCGAGCAGCTCACCCATCCGCGCCGCGGCCGCCTTCCCCGCCGCCAGGACCTCCTCGTGGTCGAGCGGATCGCCCAGGCCGGCAGCCAGGTTGGTGACCAGCGAGAGCCCGAGCACCTCGCACCCCTCGGCCCGGGCCGCGATCGCCTCGAGCACGGTGGACATGCCGACCAGGTCGGCGCCGAGCACGCCCGCCATCCGAACCTCGGCCGGTGTCTCGTACTGCGGGCCGGGGAACTGCGCGTACACGCCCTCGGTGATCGTCGGGTCGATCTCCCGGACGAGCCCGCGCAGCCGCTTCGAGTAGGTCTCGGACAGGTCGACGAAGCGGGCGCCGACGAGCGGGGTGCGCCAGGTCAGGTTGAGATGGTCGCTGAGCAGGACCGGGTCGCCGACCGCCATACCCGGGCGCAGCCCGCCGCAGGCGTTGGTGAGCACGACGGTCCGGCAGCCGGCCGCCGCGGCGACCCGGACGCCGTGCACGACCGCCTCGACCCCCCGGCCCTCGTAGAAGTGGGTGCGCCCGAGGAACGCCAGCACCCGGACGCCCCTGACGTCCAGGGACCGGATGCGGCCGGCGTGGCCCTCGACCGCGGGCGGCAGGAAGCCGGGCAGCTCGGTCACGGTGACCTCGGCGACCGTGCTGCCGAGACCCTCGATCGCGGGCACCCAGCCCGAGCCGAGCACCAGCGCGACGTCGTGGGACGGCACGCCGGTGCGCTCGGCCAGGGCTGCGGCGGCAGATCGGGCGAGGGCGGCGGGATCGGTGGTTTCGGGATTCGCGCTCACGCCCGGGGAGCCTAATGGCAGGCCGGCGCCGGGTCGCCAGGCCACCTGGTGCTAGGCCACCTGCTCGGCCCGCTGGCAGTCCATGCACAGGCTGACCTGCGGCAGCACTTCGAGCCGCTCGACCGCGAGCGTCGTCCGACACCGGCGACACAGGCCGTAGCCACCGCCGGCCATCCGTTGCAGCGCTGCGACGACGTCGTGCAGCGCGGCGCGGGCGCCGGCGATCAGCGATTCGTTGATCTCGCGGTCGGTGCCGGTACGCGGCCCGGCCTGCTGGAGCTGCTCGAGCTGATCGAGCCGGAATCGGCGCTGCTGCTCGAGCATGCCGCGCAGGACGGCGAGCTGGGTCTCGGTCAGTTGGGCGCCGCGAGCGGCGGGTATGGCGGATTGGGTCATGTCGTACTCCTTCGAGGAAGTCCGGACGCTGCTGGGTCAGATCGCAGTCGTCGGGGGTCCCCTGGTTCTGGCGGAGTCGACAGTCGCGTCCTCGCTCGGGGTGAGCGAGACAGCGGCAGGTGTCGTGGTGCTGGGGTCGGAGCTGTGTCCGGCGTGCTGCAGCGTCACGCCCGGTTGGTCCAGGCGCACCGTGGAGAACTGCTGGTCCGCGGACGCGGCCGACACGATCTTGACCACGTGGACGTGGTGGTGGTGCACGGCGGTGGTGCGCCCGATCAGCGGAGCGACCGCGATGAAGCAACACAGGAGGGCGGCCACGACGGCAAGCGCGCGAACTCCTCGCGCGGCACGGCTCGTCACGGCTTCCATATGATCTCAACGGTAGACGAATCGGGCCGGTTCCGCGCCTTCCATTTCGGCCCGAACAGGCGTACACGCCGACGAGAGATCGGCCACCTCGCCCGGCCCGGCACCGCGCCGGCGCCATACGATCCGGGGATGGCTGCGCACGCTGAGCACCTGGAGCTCGCCGGCGAGTTCCCGGGCTCCTCCCGCGCCGAATGGCGGGATCTGGTGTCCGCGGTGCTGGCCCGGTCCGGCTTCGACCCGGACGCCGACGGCGCCGATCCCGAGGCCGAGCTGACCTCGCAGACCTACGACGGCATCGCGATCAAGCCGCTGTACACCGCCGCCGATGCACCCGACGTGAGTGCTGCAGCCCGACCGCTCGCGATCACCGGGGAAGGCACGGGTTGGGACGTGCGGCAGCGACACGCCGACCCCGATCCGGTCCGGACCAACAAGGCCGTCCTGGACGATCTGAACAACGGCGCGACGTCCCTCTGGCTTCAGGTGGGTGAGGCGGGCCTCGCGGTCGATGATCTCGAGGTCGCGTTGCAGGGCGTGTACCTCGACCTGGCGCCGATCGCCGTGGACGCGGGCGCGCAGACGCGCGAGGCCGCGGCGACGCTGCTGGGGCTCGCGGCGTCGCGCGCAGTCGCGCCGGCGGACCTGGCCGGGACACTCGGCGCCGACCCGATCGGGCTCCGCGCACGTACCGGAGCGGACGCCGACCTGAGCGTGCTCGCCGACCTCGCCCCGTCCGTCGCCGACCATCCGAACCTGCGCGTGGCCACCGTCGACGCCACCGTCTACCACGGCGCGGGCGGCGGCGATTCCGACGAGCTGGCCGTCGCGGCGTCCGTCGGCGTCGCGTACCTGCGGGCGCTGGCCGGATCGGGCCTCACCGTGGATGCGGCGCTGGACGCGATCGAGTTCCGCTACGCGGTAACAGCCGACCAGTTCCTGTCCGTCGCCAAGCTGCGCGCGGCCCGCCGGATCTGGGGTCGCATCGCCGAGCTGTCCGGGGTGTCGGCCGGGGCGCGCGGCCAGCGGCAGCACGCGGTCACGTCGGCGGCGATGATGACCCGGCGCGACCCCTGGGTGAACCTGCTGCGCACGACGATCGCATGCTTCGCGGCGGCGATCGGCGGCGCCGACTCGATCTCGGTCGCACCGTTCGATGCGGCCATCGGCCTGCCGGACGACTTCGCGCGTCGCATCGCCCGCAACACTGCGTCGATCCTGCACGACGAGTCCTCGCTGGGGCGGGTGCTCGACGCCGCCGGCGGCTCCTGGTACGTCGAGTCGCTGACGAGCGAGTTGGCGTCCGTGGCGTGGCAGAAGTTCACCGCGATCGAGAGGGCCGGAGGTGCGCTGGCGGCGCTCGACTCGGGCGCGATCGCCGAGCTGGTGGGCACCTCGCAGGCGGCGCGGGCCGAGGACATCGCGCACCGGCGCGCGCCGATCACCGGTGTCAGCGAGTATGCGTTCATCGGCGAGGCGCCGGTGACCCGGCCCGCGGCTCCGTCCGGGTCCGGCACCGCGCTGTTGCCGGCGCTACGCTACGCCGAGGGCTTCGAGGCACTGCGCGACCGGGCCGACGCCGCGCCCGAGCGCCCGAAGGCGTTCATCGCCGCGCTCGGGCCCGTCGCGGCGCACAGCAGGCGGGTCGGCTTCGCGACGAACCTGTTCGCGGCAGGAGGTATCGAGACCGTCGTCGCCACGGGGGAGGCGGACGCGCTGGTTTCCGCCTTCCGCGACAGCGGCTCGACGCTCGTGTGCCTGTGCTCGTCCGACAAGGTCTACGCCGAGTCGGCCGAGTCCGAGGCGGCTGCGCTCAGGGCGGCCGGCGCGCGCTACGTCTGGCTCGCGGGACAGCCCGGCGAACGGGCGCACCGGTACCGGAGCGCGGGTGTGGACGGTTACCTCTTCGCCGGCTGTGACGCGCTGTCTGCCCTCCGAACGGCCCTCGACGTGCTGGCGGTGAAGGCATGACGATCCCCGACTTCCGCACTGCCGAACTGCTGCCCGCCGAGGACGGATTACGTCCGGCTCGCCCATCCGAGGTGACCCAGGAAGTACCTACTTGGGAGACGCCGGAGGGCATCACCGTCCTGCCGCTCTACACGGCAGTGGACGTGGCCGACGTGGACTTCCTGGACACCTACCCGGGCATCGCCCCGTTCCTGCGCGGCCCGTACCCGACGATGTACGTCAACCAGCCGTGGACGATCCGGCAGTACGCGGGTTTCTCGACCGCGTCCGAGTCCAACGCGTTCTACCGCCGGAACCTCGCGATGGGACAGAAGGGCCTGTCGATCGCGTTCGACCTGCCCACGCACCGCGGCTACGACAGCGACAACGAGCGGGTCATCGGCGACGTCGGCATGGCGGGCGTGGCGATCGATTCGATCTACGACATGCGCCAGCTGTTCGACGGCATCCCGCTGGACAAGATGTCGGTGTCGATGACGATGAACGGTGCTGTGCTGCCCGTCCTCGCCCTTTACGTCGTGGCGGCGGAGGAGCAGGGCGTCAAGCCGGAGCAGCTCAACGGGACCATCCAGAACGACATCCTCAAGGAATTCATGGTCCGCAATACCTATATCTATCCCCCCGAGCCTTCGATGCGGATCGTGGCCGATATTATCGCCTGGTCCGCCGCGCGCATGCCAAAATACAATTCCATTTCGATCTCCGGCTATCACATGCATGAAGCGGGCGCGACCGCGGTGCAGGAGCTGGGTTTCACGCTGGCCGATGGTCTTGCCTATGCGCGCGCCGCCCTGGCGCGAGGACTGGATATCGACCAGTTCGCGCCGCGCCTGAGCTTCTTCTTCGGCATCGGCATGAATT
>JBOGDQ010000308.1:0-6115 GCA_050742975.1 Jatrophihabitantaceae bacterium | reverse complement strand
GTGCCCATGAAGGCGTGGTCGCGGGAGCGGGCCGAGTTGCATGACGCGTCCTCCCATGACTCCCACATGGTGGTGGCGCCGCACTGCGCCGAGGCCCTCGTCCAGGCCGAGGTCGGCGGACTGCTCGGCGAGACCGACCGGTGGCGCCCGCTGATCGATCGGTTCGCGCTCGGGCTGGCCGAGGATCCGCAATGGCCGGTACTCGCTCGAGCGTTCACCCGTGCCGCCGAAGCTGGCTTCGATGTCGAGACACGAATCCCGGACCTGATCGCCGAGCGGCCCCTTCCGGAGACCTACGCCGGTCGATCCCTGGACTACCGGCTCGCCAACGTCTGCCCCGAGGCTTTCGACCTCGGCCGGACACGACACGCCGAACCGACCGCAACGACACCGTCGCACCACGCCCCGCAGCCGTACTACGCACGCGCGTTCGGCAACCCACCCGTCAATCGAGGCGGGCCACGTCGATGACGCACTCAGAAACGTTCGAGATAGCCCAGATCACGACAGAGGAGATCGTCATGCAGTTGCCACCAACCATCTCGCCCACAGGACTGCCCCCGATGCTCACCGTGCCGCAAGCGGCGCGAGTGCTGGGCATCGGCCGCACCCTCGCCTACGAGTTGGTACGCACCCACGCGTGGCCCACGCCGGTCATCCGTGCCGGGAGGCTGATCAAGATTCCGACGGCACCGCTGCTCGAACTGCTGGCCACCGGCCGGCTCCCAGGCAGTGAGGTGGCCTAATCGTCGGCTCTGCGCCGCGTGGGTGCCCGGTCTTCGCGCTGCCAGGTGGTGAGAGCATGGCCGGCATGCCTGCTGCTCGTCGGATCGCTGCCAAGACTCGCATCTTCCAGCTCAAGATCCAGTTGACGGGGATCCGGCCGCCGGTCTGGCGACGCGTGCTGGTGCCCGGCGAGATCGACCTCGGCGAACTGAACGACGTCATTCAGACAGCATTCGGTTGGACCAACTCGCACCTGCACCAGTTCGAGATCGGTCGTGCACGCTACGGAACCCCCGACCCGGACTGGGGGATGGACGACGTACTTGACGAGTCGCGTGCCAAGCTGTTCCGTCTCGCCAGCGAGGGCGACCGCCTGGACTACGTCTACGACTTCGGCGACAACTGGGTACACCGCGTGGCGGTGGAGAAGGTGCTCGACGCCGAGCCCGGAACGCGTTACCCGACCTGCTCGGCCGGGCGCCGGGCCTGCCCGCCCGAGGACGTCGGTGGGCCCTGGGGCTACGGCGACTTCCTGGAGGCGCTTGCCGATCCGGCGCACGACGAGCACGAGCAGTTCAGCGAGTGGATCGGCGGTCGCAGCTTCGACCCGGACGCGTTCGACCTCGCAGCCACCGACGCGGCGCTGGCTGCGTTCGCGTGGGGCGCGAGCCCGCTGCGCTCCGTGCGCTGACGGCATGAATCGCTAACCGAACCTGCTTTGCCGCCTGGGCAAGAACGGCTGCCGACCGTCACGCAGTTCGACGGGCGGCGATCCACTCGATTGCTCGCTCGGCGGCCGGGCCGAAGCGCCCGGCAACCATGACAAGTCGTGCCGCGATGACTGGCGCGTCTACCAGGCCGGCATCGAGCAACGCACCGACAAAGTTCTGGTCCTTCTCGCGCAACGCGCACAGCTTGGCGACACAGAGGTCTTCCTTGTCGAGACACCAGCCGGTGAACTGCGGCTCGCCGGACGGGGCCGCGGTGTTGGCGTTCTGAACCTTGACGAGTCTTTCGCGCCACCCATCAGGTAGAGCAGAGGTGTCCAGGTCGACGCCGTCGATGCTGAAGCCGTGAGTCTGCTCGAACGGCGAGAACTCGCCGGCAACTCCTTCGATCAGGTCGGCCAGCCGAGCAGTCTCGTCGTTGCTGTCCGCGATGGGCAGGACGTCGATCTCGATCGACATCGTCGCCGCGGAAGGAAGCTGATCCTCGCTGTAGGTGCCAAGGATGGCCTGTGAGCCGACCACAATAATCTCGGGGACCTCGATGATCTGGCACGCGGTCCGGATCGCATGCTCGAGCTGGTCGCGGCGCATCAGCTGACCAGGTGCATTGCTTCGGTGCGGTCCTCGGTCGACAGCAGACCGCTCAGCGGAGAGACTTCGCGCATCTCGATCGAGTCGCGGTCCAGACCAGTGAGCACGCGGTGCAGGCCGTTGATGTCGCTGGAGTCGACCAGCTTTTTCCAGTGGCTGAGATTCCGCTCGTGCGGCTGGCCCTGCACACCCTCGCGAAGGCGCGTGAGGTTGCGCTGAATCGTCGGACGCCACTCAATCAGCACTGACTCGTCGAGACCGCGCGAGAGTTTTCGATGCAGCTGCCAGGACCTGCGTTCCGAGCGGGTGAGTTCGGGACGGACCGGCCGTCTGGTCACCTCCAAGCGATAGCCCATGCACGAGAGAAGGCGGTCCAGCTGTTCGTCGCTGACCTCGATTCGGCCGGACAAGGTTTGGCTGATGCTCGGCTGGCGGACACCGCTGAGCCGGGACAGCTCGGACTGGGTGATGCCCGTGTCGAGCATTACCTTGCGCAGCACTTCACCACGATCGTCCACGTCCAAGACTATAGCAATTTCTGCTATGAGACGTCGGCGTCGGTGCGCTGGCCAGCGGCGTCGCGCGTGCCCGAGGACGGCCGGGCGTCCAGATCCTGGCGCAATTTCCCAGGGTCAAATGAGGGTCAAATGATCAAGGGCTCCGATACCGAAGTATCGGGGCCCTTGTATTTACTGCCCTACGTTGTAGCGGGGGCAGGATTTGAACCTGCGACCTCTGGGTTATGAGCCCAGCGAGCTACCGAGCTGCTCCACCCCGCGTCGGTAGATACGAGCCTACCCGGCGTCGTCCCCGACTCCAAACCGGCTACCTGGTCGGCGACGGGGAGGTGCCCGCACTCGGCGATCCGGTCGACGACGGCAGCTGCCCATATCGTTCCAGGTACTGCGCGACGAGCTCGTTCACCTGCGCCTGCGCCGCCCCGATCTTGGCGAAATCGCCGCTCTTGGTCGCCGCGAGCAGGTCGGTGTAGGCAGTGTCCAGCTTGGTGAGCAACTGCTGCTGCGTCGTCGGTGGCGTCGGAGGGTGCGAGTTGGTAGGCGTCTTGGACGGCGTCGTCGTCGGCGTCTTGGACGGGGCCGGCGTGCTCGGGCTCGTCGGCGAACCGGTCGTGGTCAGCGACTCCCCCACCTGAGCCTGGCTGAGGTTCTTCAACGCCTCGGACAGGGTCTTCGCGTACCCGATCTTGTCGCCGTAGGAGACCAGGATGCGTTGCAGGATAGGGAATCCGTTGGTCGCCCCCTGCACGTACAAGGGTTCGACGTAGAGGAACGAGTCACCGACCGGCAGGGTGAGCAGGTTGCCGTGGACGATGGTCGATCCCCCGCTGCCGAGCAGGTTGATGTCCTTGGAGATGGTTGGCTCGACGTTGAAGTTGTTGAACACCTGCTCAGGACCCTGGATCACCGACCCCTGGGGCAAGGTCAGCACGGTGAACTTGCCGTAGTCGGGGCCGGGATCGTTGTTCACGCTGATGTAGGAGGCCAGGTACGTCTGGTTGTTGACCTTCATCGGCGTGGTGAGCTGGAACTCCGGCGCGGTCGCACCGCTGTCCGGCGCGGAGGCCAGCACGTAGTACGGCGGCTGGTTGGCCGCGCGGTCGGTCGGGTCGGCCGGCACCGTCCACTTGTCACTCTGGTTGTAGAACGTCACCGGGTTGTCGACGTGGTACTGCGCGAGCGTGGCGCGCTGCACCTCGAACAGGTCCTCGGGGTAGCGCGCGTGATCGAGGACGTCGGTCGGCATGTCCGCCTTCGGCTGCACCGTCCCAGGGAAGATCGACATCCACGCCTTCAGCACCGGATCCTGGTTGTCCCACTGGTAGAGCGTCACCTTGCCCGTGTACGCGTCGACCGTCGCCTTCACCGAGTTCCGGATGTAGTTGATGCTGTCGTTCGGCTGGCTCGCGGTCTTGTTGTTCGCCGACAGCGAGTCCTGCGTGAGGCTCGACAGGGACTGGCGCTCGGAGTACGGGTAGTTGTTCAGGGTGGTGTACCCGTCGACCATCCACACGATGTCGCCCGAGCTCTGATCGACGATCGGGTAGGGGTCGGAGTCGACCGTCAGGTACGGCGCGACCTTCTTCACCATCTCGCGCGGATCGCGATTGAAGATGATCTTTGCGCCCGTCGCGCTGGCCGCGTCGTTGAGAACGAAGTTGCCCTGCTTGTACTTCACGGCGAAGGCGAGCCGGCTGAAGAGGTTGCTCAGCGAGACGCCACCGGCACCGGTGTACCGGGTCTTGGTCGTACCGTTGCCGTCGAACTCCTGCGGCGGGCCCTCCGCGCCAACGATCGAGTAGTCGGGCAGCAGTTCGCCGTAGTACGTCTGCGGGTGCTTGATCGTCAGCGGTCCGGTCTGCGGGATGCCGCCCTCGGTGTACGCGCCGGCCTGATTGCCGATCGTCGTGACGTCCTTGTTCGCCTGCGCTGCGACGAAGCCGTAACCGTGCGTGTAGTTCGTGTGCTGGTTGATCCAGTTGCCCTGCGTGCCCTGCAGGTTGGCCGCGTCGAGCTCGCGGATGCCGACGATGTAGTCGTGCTCGACGCCGTCGATCGTGTACCGGTCGACGTCCAGCTTCGTCGCGAAGCCGTAGACGTTCTTGCCCGACTGCTGCTGCGTCACGGTCGGCGAGATGACGTTGGGGTCCAGGATCCGGATGTCGCTGACGGTCGGATCGCTCGACTTCAACGCGGACGTGCTGGGCTGCGACGTCGGGACGTAGCTCTTGTAGGTGACCGTCCCACCCGGGTCGGTCGAACTCACGATGCCGTACGCCTGCCGCGTCGCGTTGATGTTCTTGAGGATGTACGGGATCTCCTTCGTGCTGGCGTTCGGCTTGACCGACACCTGCTCGAAGATCGCAGGATAGATGCCGCCGATCAGCACGCTGAGCACCATCAGCACGATGAAACCGATACCGGGCAGCAACGCGCTGCGCAGCCACAGGCTGCCCAGCACCGCGAGCGCGAGGATGATCGCGATCCAGAACAAGATGGTGCGCGCGGGCAGCACCGAGTGCACGTCGGTATAGGACGCGCCGGTGAACTTGCTGCGGTCGGAGAACACCAGCCCGTACCGGTCCAGCCAGTACGCGACGGCCTTGAGCGCCATGAAGACGAACACCAGAACGGTGAGGTGCCTGCGGGCCGCGGGCGTCACCTTCGGGCCGGGCGTCTGCAACCGGATCGCGCCGGACAGGTAGTGCACCGCGACCGAGAGGATCACCGAGAAGATGATCGCGGTGAAGCCGAAGCTGAGCATCAGCCGGTACGCGGGGTAATCCCACGTGAAGAAAGACAGGTCACGATGGAACTGCGGGTCCTTGACGCCGAACGTGCCGCCGTGCAGCCACAGCTGCCACGTCTTCCAGTCGCCCTGCGAGGACATGCCGCAGAACAGCAGGGACAGCACCATGACGACGGCGAGGATTAGCTTGCGCCGCGGCTCGATCATCACGCGGTAGCGCTCGAGGTTCTGCTGCTCCGTGGACATGGGCCGGAACGGCGGCCGCAACATGTATGCGACGACGAGGTTGCCGCCGAGGATCAGCGCCATCGCGAACCCGAAGATGGCGAACAGGGACACCCGGGTCCAGAGGACATTGCTGTAGACGTGGCGGTACCCGAGTTGACCGAACCAGAGCCAGTTGACATACACGCCGGTCAGCTTGACCAGCACGATGAGCAACACAATCAGCGCGGCGACGACGGACAGCGCGATCTTCGACCTGCGCGAAAGGGTCACGCTGGGCATGGGCGGCCGCATGGCCACGAGCAGCTCCTCGACTGAAATGGTCAGCTTCGTCAGTCAACGTACCGGCCGGGCTTACGGTTCCGGACGGCGATGCGGCAGGATCGTCGCGGTGAGCTCCACACAGGCCGGACTGCTCGAGGCCGCGACCGCCGAGATCGAGGCCCACGTCGGCGCAGCCGGCTGGGATCGACGGCCCACCCTGTTCGCCCTCGTCCGGTCGGCGCAGCTCGCCGCGGACGACGTCGAAGCGGCCGCCCGTCTGGGGCTGGACGGTGCGGTAGGCGATTCCCTCACCT
>JBOGDQ010000307.1:0-2629 GCA_050742975.1 Jatrophihabitantaceae bacterium | reverse complement strand
CGGCGATCAGGTTGAGCAGCGTCGACTTACCGCTGCCAGAAGGGCCCATGATCGCGACTGCTTCGCCCGCCGCGACCTCCAGTCCGATGTCGGCAACCGCGGGCGCCGACCCGTTCTCATAGCGCTTCGTCACGTTGTCCAGGCAAACCAATGTGTCCATGCCGGGGACCGTAGAGTCACGTCGATGCCGCCCGCGTCGCCCGCTATGCCGAGATCTGCTACCCCAATCGGCTGATCCGGAGCGCTCGTCATCCTTGGGATGTAGGCGAGGTCCGCATCGCGAGTGACGCCGACTGGCGGGCAGCGGACGACAATGGGTGGCGTGACCGCACGTGCGGCTGCGTTGCTGGCCCGCTTGGCGCGGCCCGAACCGCGGCGCAGACCCTCCGGTTGGGCGTTGGCGCTGGACGCAGCCATCGCCGTCGGTGCCGCGGCCGTGGCCATCCTGCAAGAACCGTGGCACTTCGGGCCGGACAGCGGCCCGAAACTCGGCAACCTCCTCGGACCGGCACTGACCAACCACGTCGGCACGGCCACGGTGATCGCCGCGGCATTCACGGCACTGCCCCTCGCGGCCCGGCGGTTGTGCCCGATCACCGTCTGGCTCGTCATCGCCGCGGCCGTCCTCGGCCTGCGCCACGGCCACGTGCCGTCGATCGCCTTCGCGACCGCGGTGTTCGCCGCCTACAGCGCGGTGGTGCACAGCCGATACCGCAACCTGGCCATCTGCTCGGTGCTCGTCGTGACGCTCGCCGCGACCGCAACGTTCGCCGACACGCTGCCCCGCTTCCCGAGCCGGTTCACCGCGCTGTTCGCGATCGTGCCGGTGGTGGCCGCCGGCCTCGGCATCCGGGAGCTGCGGCGGCGCCTGTACGAGGCCGCAACCCGGCTCGGCCGCGCCACGGAGGAGCGCGAAGCTGCGACCCGGCAGGCGATCAACGCCGAGCGCACCCGCATAGCGGGCGAGTTGCACGACGTCGTGACCCATAACGTTAGCGTGATGGTGGTGCAAGCCGGCGCAGCGCGTTCGGTGCTGGCCAGCTCCCCCGCCGAGGCCGAGGCAGCGCTGCTCGCCGTCGAGGCCGGCGGCCGGGCCGCCATGACCGAACTGCGCAACCTGCTCGAGCTGCTCAGTCCGGCCGACGACCAGATCGCTTGGCGCCCGCAGCCCGGACTGGGTGAACTCGACACGCTGATCAGACGGGTGCAGGCTGCGGGAGTGCCGGTCGAGCTGCACGTCACCGGGACGCCTCGCCCGCTCGCGCCGGGCGCCGATCTCGCCGCGTATCGCGTCGTGCAGGAAGCGCTGACCAACGTGCTACGCCACGCCGGACAGGCTGCGACATCGGTCATCCTCCGTTGGGGAGATCAGCTGGTGATCACCATTGACGACGACGGCACCGTCGCGGACGGCGTGCCGGGGCGTGGTCTGCTCGGGTTGCGGGAGCGGCTCTGCCTCTACGGCGGCCAACTCGACGCCGGACCCCGCCCGGGTGGCGGCTGGCAAGTACGCGCCGCGCTACCGACCGGACCCACGCCGTGAAAGTGGTCATCGCCGACGACCAGGCGCTCGTGCGCGGCGGATTTCGGCTCATCCTGAATGCAGCCGGCATCGACGTCGTCGCCGAGGCGGGCAACGGTGCTCAAGCAGTCGCAGCCGTGCTCAAGCACCGGCCCGATGTCGTGCTCATGGATATACGGATGCCCAATATGGACGGCATCGAAGCCACCCGGCGCATCCTCGCCGCCGGCCCGCCGCTAGCCGACGTGCGGATCCTCATCCTCACCACGTTCGACCTGGACCACTACGTCTACGCCGCCATAACCGCCGGAGCCAGCGGCTTCCTACTCAAAGACGTCACCCCCGAGCACCTCGTCGCCGCCGTCCGGCTGGTACGCACCGGCGACGCACTGCTCGCACCCACCATCACCCGCCGCCTCGTCGAACGATTCGCCCCGATCACCAACCGCGCGAACGTGGCCGGCCAACGAGTGCCGACAGACGGTCAACCCAGCCTGACCCCGCGCGAGCGCGAAGTCCTCGGACTCGTCGCGCAAGGTCTGAGCAACGCCGAGATCGCAGCAACGCTCACGCTAAGCGAGGCCACCGTCAAGACCCACGTCGCCAGAATCCTTACCAAGCTCGGCCTGCGCGGCCGCGTGCAAGCCGTCGTTCATGCCTACGAGACCGGCCTCGTGTCAGCGGGCTCGCCTCGCCCACACACGACCTAGCACTTAATTCGACGGAACGGACGTCCGTCGGCCAACAAGCGTCATCACGCCGCCGGCACGGAGTACCCGACACGGCGCCGGCCCGCGAAGGCAACCGCCGCCGATGCCGTGCGAGCGCCGATCGGCACCGGGGCAATCTTGATAGTCCCGGAAGAGGCACCTCCGCGGGTCGACCATCCGCTATGTCACTGCGGATCCTGGTGCGGGAGCACTGAGCGATCGTCCTACGGGACAACAGTCCCCGTCGCTACTCGAGCGTCGCCGTACCTTCCACGCGGTTCCCAAGTGGCGATGACGAAGCGGCAGGCCCTACGGTGGATTACGTTGTGCTGCGGAGCTTGCCGTTTTTTGCCAGCGCTGGGTCTGTGCATGCGGAGAGGTCGAAGCAGCATGGCCG
>JBOGDQ010000306.1:0-5876 GCA_050742975.1 Jatrophihabitantaceae bacterium | reverse complement strand
TCGTCCTCCTATGGACTGTTCGGCCGCGGACTCTCCGTGGCAGGAGGTGGTTCGTGCCGCTGGGCGACCAGGGCGATCCGTGGCATCCAGGCGGCCACGGGTCTCGGCAGGCGAACCTGGCCAGCCTACCGGGCGGGGTGGCCCATCCCGAAATCGCCGCGCTGTGCACCTTTCAACGGCACGATTCGGCCGAATTTGCGCGGCTGAAAGGTGCAAAGCCGGGGGGGTAGGGGTGGGGTGGGGATGGGTCAGGCGGACGGCGGCTTGCGCAGCAGGTAGAGGCGCGCGTAGGTCGCGGTGACCAGGGACAGCGCAAGGATCGCGGCGATCGCGAGGAGCACCGGCAGCTGCGCGCTCGGCGACGGCTTGGACGACAGCTCGACCGACCTGGACTTCGGCAGGGTGTGGGCGGCCGCCGACTGGTTGTCCGACGAGTTCGCGCCGCCGGTGTCCGAGCTCAGTCCGTTGGCCGCGTCGGCGGCGTCGCCGAGCGCAGGGAGCGCGTTGCCGAAGCCGGTGTCGTTGACCGTCCCCGGTCCGTTGCCGTTGCCGGACGGGACCACCTCTTGCGGGATCGACCGGCCCGGCGGCGTGTACGTGATGCCGGTCCCCGGCGAGTGCCCCGGGTTCGAGCCACTGCTCTTGCCGCCCGGTAGGCCAGGCAGACCCCCAAGCGTCGGCAGGGTAGTTCCCGGCACCTTCACCGGCGGCACGGTGATCGGGCCGATCGAAGGAGATGCCTGCACAGTCGGCAGTTGGATAGTGATGCCACCCTTGGGTGGGTCGGTGGCGACGACGACCTGGCCGCCGTAGGTCGTCGATGCATTGATCGCGATCTTCTTGTCGGTGAGGTCCTTGATCTGATCGCCACTCAGCTGGATCCGCTTCGTGCAACCGAGCACCGGGAGCAGCACAGCGGAGTACGCGCGGTAGGTGAACTTATAGGTGCCCTTGGTCGGGAAGGCGAGCTTGAGTGAGGAATGATCGCCGGGGCAGTTGCCGAGTCGATACGGGTACTTGACGCCGGGGAGCGTGCCCGAATCGATGACTACTTCGAAACCCGTCAGGCCGCTCACGACGCCATTCAGAAGGCTGCCCAGGCCCGCCGGCGCACCTGCCGTCGGCAGAGATGACGCGCCGAAGGCGACAGAGTCTCCGGGGTGCACACCGACGGTTGATCCGCCCGTCGGAGACGTTGCCGAGGCAACGCCGGTAAGCGTGAGTTGGGCGTTGACGGTAGCGGCGCTGGCGTGGGCGGGGGTCATGGCTAGGACCGCGGCACCGGCGACCACTACGCCCGCTCCGGCGGCGAGCCAGCGCAGGCTGTGACCGCGCGCGGTTTCGCGCTGTCCGCGTCCGAACATGCCTCGTCTCCCAAACCTAGACAAACCTGTCACCGGCTAACGGGCTGCCGTCCCATTCAACGACTATGTCCAGTCTGGGTTACGCCGGCCAGATTGCCAACCCGGGACACCCTGTCCAGGTAATCATGGGCACCGTCGAACTCGCCTCCACCGGGGTCGTCGGACCCATCGGCGCGCACCACGTCCAGCTCCGGATGCCACATCTCCCACACGATCAGGGCGGCGATGGCGAGCAGCATGGCGTCACGTGCAAGCAGGACCAGGATCAGCCAGCCGTACCCGACTGTGTGCGCCTGCTGCCCCTGGCCGTACCCGATCAGCAGGATCAGCGTCATGATCCAGACCAGGATCTCGGTGAACTGCCAGACCAGCGACAGCTTCCAGCGCGGGCGGGCCAGGGCCAGCAGCGGGACCAGCCACAGCGAGTACTGCGGGCTCCACACCTTCGTAGTGATCAGGAACGCGAGCACGACGAGGAAGCACAGCTGGGCCAACCGCGGCTTCACCGGCGCGTACAGGCCGAGCGCGACGACCACAGCGATGGCGGCGATCAGCGCCACCGCGACCCAGGCGCCCGACGGCACCCAGTAGACGGTGTCGGTGGCGTTGGCGCCGGCGTCCTTGAGCGTCTTGACGATCGCCCACAGCGTGCTGCGCTCGGTCGCCCGGTCGATGCTGAACTTGTAGAACTCCCACCAGCCTTGGTGGTAGGCCAGCGCGACCGGAACGTTCACACCGGCCCACGCCGCCGCAGCGGTCCCGATCGCCAGCGCGGCACCCTTCCCGCGCCGGGTGCGGACGGCGAGGACGACGAGCGGGACCAGCAGGAAGAGCGGATACAGCTTCGCCGCGGTACCGAGGCCGATCAGGACGCCGGCCAGGCCGGGTCTGTTCCGCGACCAGGCGAGCAGCGCGCCGCTCGCCAGCGCCATCGCGAGCAGGTCCCAGTTCGTGAAGGCGTGGAACACCAGCAGCGGTGACAGCGCGAAGACCGCGGCGTCGTAGGGGCGGCGCCGGGCGGTCGCCGCGGTCGTGCCGGCGACGAACAGCGCGCACAGGGCGAGCAGGACGGCGCTGAGCGTCGCGAACAGCACCAGCTGGGACCAGGACGGGACGAAGAAGTGGCCGAGCCGGGTCAGCCCCGCCGTCAGCCACATGAACCCACCGGTCAGCACGGGGTACTCGACGGCCGTGTCGCGGTACGGCACCGCGCCGACGTCCAACCGCTCGTCGCTCCACAGCGGGACGACGTCGGAGTAGCAGGCGTGCGTGTACTGCTTGTACGCCGTCCAGTTGCCGTCGCCGCACGGCGCCTTCTGCGCGAAGCCGAGCAGCAGGCTCAGGCAGGTCAGCGCCATCACCACGCGCAGCGGCGTCCACCACGCCCGCGCCACGACCCCCGCGTGACGGCCCCATGCCCCGCCGACGATCTGGCTCGCCCGGGCGGCGACGACGTCGCTGCGACTGGGGAGCACGGCCGGTCGGGGCCGGTCGGACGCGCGTGGCGGTGCAGGCGGGCCGCTCAACCGGGAGCCCTGCGAAATCGGCGAGCTCCGCCGGCGTGACTTCGGGCTGTGCTCACCGGCTCATCCTGGCACGGGCGCGCTAGGGCGCCGGCGGACACGTCTGCAGCACCGGGGTGCACGTCGTCGTCGGGGTGGACGGAGGCGTCGTGGTCGGCGTGGTGGGCGGCGTTGTCGGCGTCGTCGGTGGGGTCGTCGGCACCGAGGAGAAGCTCGTCTTGATCGTGAACGTGGTCGTCGGCGTCGTCGGTGGCGTCGTGGGCGTCTTCGACGGCGTCGGGCTCGAGGTCCGGCCGGTGTCGTCGCCGCCGAAGACCATCTGCTTGTGGGCCATCGGCAGGTCCGGCTTGCCGGCCAGGTAGGCATTCATGAACGCCTGCCAGGTGCGCCCGGGCAGGTCACGGCCGTACTCGGCGTTGCCGTTGCTGTCGTAGATCGCGTGCGTGGAGTCGCCGCTGCCGGCCCACACCGCGGCACTGACCTGCGGGGTGAACCCGACCGTCCAGGCGTCGCTGTTCTGGGGCGAGGTGGTGCCGATCCCGACCGTGCCGGTCTTGGCGGCCGACTCGCGACCGCCGTCGAGCGCGAAGCCGGATGTGGACGCGATCGGTTCGAGGGCCAGCGTCACGTCGTTGGCGACCTTGCCGTCGACGGCGCGGTGCGGGGCACTCTTGTGCTGGTACACCAGGGCCCCGCTGGAGTCGGTCACCTTCTGCACGAAGTACGGCGCGTTCTGCGTTCCACCGTTGGCGAGGGTCGCGAAGCCGTCGGCCTGATCGAGCGGGCTGACCGGGTAGTCGCCGGTGCCGATGCCGAACCCGGTGTGCCCGTTCGAGTCGACCAGGGTACGGTTCCCGTCCGGGTCGGTCGTCGAGATCCCCATCGCGTGCGCGGTCGTGGCCACGTTGTCCGGGCCAGCCTGCTTCGCGAGCAGGTCGAACGTCGTATTCAGCGAGTGCTTCATCGCGTAGGCGACGGTCACCGACGAGCCGCTGTAACCGGCGTCGCTCGGGTCGTTGCAGATCTGCCGGCCCTCGATGATCACGCACTGGCTGCCGTCGACGTCGGTGTTGATCGTCACCGGCGGCTTGTTCTTCGTCTTGTCCAGCGTCTGGGTCAGGACGGTCGCCAGCGTGTACGGCTTGAACGACGAGCCCGCCGGCCGGCTGAGCTGGCCCGCGTAGTCGTTGTAGTCCGGCCGGCCGTTGTAGCCCTTGCCGTTCGGCCCGCCGTAGTACGCCAGCACGGCACCGGTGGCCGGGTTCACCGCGGCGAACGCGTTCTTGTAGTTGCGCTGCTTCTTGGTCAGGTTGGCGAACGTGTCACGGATGGCGCTGAGCGCGTCCCTCTGCGCGTTGTGATCGATCGTCGTCCGGATGCGCAGGCCGCGGGTGTTGATCTCCGCCTCGCTGACCCCGTTCGCCTCGAGCTCGGCGACGACCTTGCGGTAGATGAAGTAGGCCCACCCGGTCGCGCCGAGCTGCGACTGGTCCGAGGCCGGGAGCACCTTCGGGAAGCGCAGCGCGTCGGCCTGCTGCTGGGTCAGCTTGCCGATCTTCACCATGCCCGCGATGACGTACTGCCAGCGGCCCTTGGCCGCGGCCGGGTTCTGCTCGGGGTCGTAGTAGCCGGGCGCGCGCAGCAGTGCGGCCAGGACGGCGCCCTCGGACACGGTCAGCTTGCTGACGTCCTTGCCGAAGTAGGTCTGCGCCGCGGCCTGGATGCCGTACGTCCCGCGACCGAAGTAGACCGTGTTCAGGTAGAAGTCCAGGATCTGGTCCTTGGAGTACTCGCGCGACAGCTTGACCGCGATCATCAACTCCTTAAGCTTGCGGGTCAGCGTGCGCGCGTCGCTGAGGTACGCATTCTTGGCGTACTGCTGGGTGATCCCCGAGCCGCCCTGCGTGTCACCGCCGGTGAGGTCGCTCAGCGCGGCGCGCAGCGTGCCCTTCACCGAGACGCCGGGCTCGCTGAAGAAGTTGCGGTCCTCCGCGGCGATGACGTCGTAGCGCACCAGCTTCGGCACCTGGTCGAGCTGGACGATCGTCCGGTTCACCGTCCCGATCTTGGCCATCGTCGAGCCGTCCGAGTACTCGATCGTGGCGACCTGCGGCAGCGGCAGGGTCTCCGGGCGCGGCACGTCGCTGAGCACGTAGAACAGCGCGACGGTGGCGACCACCAGGACGGTGATCAGGGCGAGCAGCCAGGTCCCGATCACCCCGAACTTGCGCAGGATCCGCTTGGGCCGGCTCAGCGCCGCGATCCGCCGCTTCTTCGCCGCGCGGCGGCGCTTGTTCCGCAGCCGCATGCGCTTGAATCGGCCGGCATCGGGCGGGTCGCTGGGCCTGGGCTGGCGCGGGCGTCCCTCGCGCCCGGGCTGCAGCTTGTCCCTGTCGGCCACCCGCCCGACGCTACTGGCCGACCCTGGAACTCTCGCGCTGGACGGGGCCGCCTCTCAGGCGCCGTGAATACCCCCTTCAGGCGCACCCTGGTGTGGCTGAAGGGGTATTCATGGCAGCAGGGATTGCTGCAGGATCTGCGCGACGTCCAGGACCTGCACGTGCTCCTTCGCCGTCCCGTCGCCCTTCTTCTCGGCCACCGCGTCCGACAGCATCACCATGCAGAACGGGCAGGCCGTCGAGATCAGGTCGGGATCGAGCCCGATCGCCTCGTCGGTGCGCTCGCGGTTGATCCGCTTGCCGATCTTCTCCTCCATCCAGAAGCGGGCACCGCCGGCGCCGCAGCAGAAGCCGCGCTCCTTGCAGCGGTGCATCTCCTGCGACTTCAGGGACGGGATCGAGCCCAGCACGTCCCGCGGCGGCGTGTAGATCTTGTTGTGCCGGCCCAGGTAGCACGGGTCGTGGTAGGTGACGTTCTTGTCGACCGGCTCGACCGGCGTGAGCTTTCCCTCCTCGACGAGCCGCGCGAGCAGCTGCGTGTGGTGCACGACCTCGTAGTGCCCGCCCAGCTGCGGGTACTCGTTCGCGAT
>JBOGDQ010000305.1:0-8531 GCA_050742975.1 Jatrophihabitantaceae bacterium | reverse complement strand
GCTTGAGGATGTGCCGCTCCCCCGCGCGCGCGACCGGCAGGTTGATCATCGCGGCGCTGACCTTGTCCTGGACGCCGGGGAGCGCGTCCCGTTGGGCGCGGATGCCGAGCTCTAGCGGCGAATTGTGAGCATATTCCGCACGAGCGTGCGGAATATGCTTCGGCTGCGCGATCTGGACCGGCAGACTGCGACGGTCCCGCACGAACGTGCGCCAGGTCAGTCTGTCACTGCGGCTCGGTCCGCCCGTTACCGACCGGCGAGCCAGGACTGCGTTACCCGGTCGACGTCGTCACGGACGAGCTCTCGGGCGTCGGACCGGGCGTTTCCGCTCATGAGCAGGTCCTCGTAGCGGGTGTCCTGGTGCCGGATCGCGGCCATGACGGCCAGTCGCACCGCCTCCGGGTCGAGTGCGCGGCCGGCGCTCGTGCGTCCGATCCGGCCGCTGCTTCGCGCGCCCGCGTGCCGGGCGATGCGCACTGCCCGTTCTGCGGGGCAGCCCGGGAACTGCACCCGTATCGCGGTCGCGAGATCTGCGACGAACTGCTCGTCCTCGTCGGCGCGTCGCTGGGCATCGCGTTGCCGGCGGCGCTCGCGCACCTCGCTGTCGGCCAGACACTCCTGCTCGGCACGGGCGATCGCGTCGGCTTCGGCCAGGATGCCTTGTCGTTCGTATCGCTTGCGGGCTCGGCTCCACTGCAGGACCACCGCGGCCAGCCGACTGCCTCTCCTCGCCCGGCGCGTGAGCGCGCTGTCGCCGCGTGGCAGAAACTCCAGATGGCCGAGGTCGGCGCAGTCCATGCACAAAGGGCCAGCGTCATCCATCGTCAGGAACTCGCCACGCTCGAAGGCCGATCCGCAGTTCGCGCAGGACCATGGCTTGCTCGCCGCTATGACGAGCAGGTCGGGCGGGCTGCCGTCGCGCGCCATGCGATCGTCGCTCCGCCTATTCGGCGGTCTTCGCGAACTGCTCGTACGCCGAACGCAACCGCTGCGCGAGCGCCTCCCCGCCGAGCGCGGGTCCGGGCGGAGGAAGCTGGCGCAGCAGCAGCGCGGGGTCGACCGCCAGCACAGCCGGACGTCGCGGCAGAGGAGGTGGCGGTAGCCAGAAGCGGTCCACCTCGGTCGCGGTCTCACTGAGGCCCGCGAGCGCCAGCGTCGCCCCGGCAGCCGGCGGGGGGCTGATGTGCCCGGTGCCGCGTTGGCTGCTCGGCCCGTTCGTGCCGTCCGGCTCGGAGCGCAGCTCGCGCAGTCGATTGAGCAGCTGCTCGCGGTCCCGACCGCGCCAGCGCAGTAGGAGGAACGGGTCGGCGTCGAAGGCTTCGGCCAGCAGGTAGAACGTCGCGGCGAGATGCTTGCAGGGGACCTCCCAGTCCGGGCAGCTGCATCGTTGATCCAGTTCGTTCACCACGCGCGGGAACAGGGGCGCGCCGGCGTCGGCGAAGATCTGCTCCAGCTCCGGAGGCACCTCTCCGGCGAGCAGCTTGGCGCTGGGCAGCGCCTGCTCCGAGAGCGCGATCTCGGCCTTCGCCCAGACCAGCTCACCGAACGGAGCGAGCCCGATCCGCACGTTGTACGGACGAGCCCGCGAGCCCTGCACGGCTGCGCGCACCTCACCCGGCGACACGTCCAGGGAGATGACCTGGCCCTTGCGTGCGTAGTTGCGCCCCCGGGTCAGGCGGCTACCCATCGCGAACGACTCCAGCACGTCCAGGAAGCGCCGCGACCACCACGACGACCCGATCGCGCCACGTGCGGTGCGGGCCTTGAGACCTCCCTCCACCGCGCGAGGCCGTGACGCCGGGTACTGCTGCCAGCGGTTGTTCCTGTTCACTCGACCACCGCCCCGGCCTCGAGCCGGAACAGCTCGCGCAGCTGGCCGGTGGACAGCTCGGTCAGCCACTGCTCTCCGCTGCCGACGATCCGGGCGGCCAAGCCGCGCTTGTCGCGGATCATCGCGGCGATCTTCTCCTCGATCGTCCCGGCGCAGACGAACTTGCGCACCTGCACGGCACGCCGCTGCCCGATCCGGAACGCCCGGTCGGTGGCCTGGTCCTCGACGGCCGGGTTCCACCAGCGATCGACGTGCACGACATGGTTGGCGGCGGTCAGGGTCAGCCCGGTGCCGCCGGCCTTGAGCGACAGGACGAACAGTGGCGGGGACGTGGCATCCTCGGCCTGGAAGCGGGCGACCATCTCATCACGTGCCGCCTTCGGAACGCCGCCGTGCAGGAACAGGACTTCGCGCCCGACCCGTCCGGCGAGATGTCCTCGCAGCATCGCCCCGAACTCGGTGTACTGGGTGAACAGCAGTGCCTTCTCCCCCACCGCGAGCACCTCGTCCAGGATCTCGTCCAGCCGCTCGAGCGTGCCCGACCGGTTGGCCAGCGCGCCGCCGTCGCGCAGGAAGTGAGCCGGATGGTTGCAGACCTGCTTGAGCTTGGTCATCGTCGCCAGCACCAGGCCGCGCCGCTCGATCCCTTCGGTGGACTCGATGCGCTCGATCATGTCGTCGACGACCGCCTGGTACAGCGCGGCCTGCTCGGCGGTGAGGTTGCACAGCACGTCCATCTCGAACTTGTCCGGCAGGTCGGCGATGATCGACTTGTCCGTCTTGACGCGGCGCAGGATGAACGGTCCGGTGAACCTGCGCAGCCGTTCGGCCGCCACGTCGTCACCGCGCCGCTCGATGGGCTCGGCGTAGCGCTTCTTGAACGATGCGGCCGAGCCGAGCAGTCCCGGGTTCGCGAACTCGAAGATCGACCACAGGTCGGCCAGCCGGTTCTCGACCGGCGTGCCGGTGACCGCGATCCGCACGCCGGCGGGCAGCGACCGGATCGCGGTGGCCTGCTTGGTCGCGGCGTTCTTGATCGCCTGCGCCTCGTCCACGACCAACCGGCGCCAGGTGATCTTGCGTAGATCGGCAGCGTCGCGGGCGGCCAGCGCGTAGGTGGTCACGACGAGGTCGGACGCGCCGACCGCATCGGTGAAGTGCTTGCCACGCGCGCGTTCCTTGCCGTGGTGGACATGCACGCGAAGGTGCGGCGTGAAGCGCGCAGCCTCCCGCTGCCAGTTGCCGACAAGTGACATCGGGCAGACCAGCAGGCTCGGCCCGGAGCCGGCGTCATGGGCCAGCAGCGCGAGCAGCTGCACCGTCTTGCCGAGGCCCATGTCGTCGGCGAGCAATCCGCCGAGGCCGGCGCGGTGCAGGAAGTCCAGCCAGGCCAACCCACGCTCCTGGTACGGCCGCAGCCGGCCGTCGAACGAGTCCGGCACGGTGACCGGATCCAGGCGCAGCTCGGCGCCCCCGGACAGGAGCTCACCCAACCAGCCGTCGGCCGCGATGCCCTCGACCGGCACGTCGTCCACGGCCTGCTCGATCCCGAGACCGAGCCGGAGCAGTTCGCCCACGGTGGCGGTGCCGGTGCGCCCGACCAGCTTGAGGCCGGCCGCCAGCCGCCGGGCGTCCAGCTCGATCCATTGGCCGCGCAGCCGCACCATCGGTGCCTTGAGCTCGGCCAGCTCGGCGAGTTCGGCGGCGGTGAGCACCTCGCCGCCGATCGCCAGGTCGTGGCGGAACTCGGTGATCGACGCGAAGCCCATCTGGCTCGCGCCGGCGGCGACCTGCCCCGGCTGGGGCGGTGTGCGGGCGGTCAGCCGCAGGCCGAGCCGCGACGACGGCTTGGTCCACCAGCCCGGCAGCTGGACGCCGAAGCCCGCCGTCGCCAGCGCCGGCGCCGCGGCGCTGAGGAACTGGTGCGCCCCGGCGGTGTCCAGCGACAAGGTCGTCGGGCGGGCTGCGTGCAGAGCCGCGTCCAGCTCGGGGTAGACGCGGCCGGCCTTGCCGAGCTCGGCCAGCATCGTCTCCTGCGGGGAGTCCAGGTGCCGGGCCAGCGCCGGCAGCGAGCCGCGAGCTCGCCAGACGGCGTCCGCATCCACGACCAGGCTCGGCTCGTCGGTGGCCTGGAGCGCGAAACGCACATCCCAGACGTCGTCGTCCTCGCCCGGCTCGACCAGCCGGAAGCACGCGCGCACCGGGCCGGTCACGGCGTCCTGCTGCCAGGCTCCGATCGCCTCGGCGAGCGCCGCGACCTCCGCCGCCGTACCGGCAAAGCGCCGTTCCTGTCCGGTCAGTGCGGCGAGCCACGACCGCGTGGTCGCGTCGCCTATGCGGCCGCCACGGAGCCCGGTCCGACCCAATGCGGCGCGGGCGCGGGCGTCGACCAGACCGTCGAGCGCATCGGCCCACACCGCCAGGGGCTGGTCGGGCTCGGCCGCCGCCAACGCCGCCGGCACGGACGAGGCCAGCGCGCGGCTCCATGACGCGTCCGGCCCGGTGAGGACGGGGCGCCAGATCGCGCGCGGTGGATCTATGCCCAGGCCGGGTAGCAGCCGACCCCGCGCTACCAGGTCAGCCGCGAACCGGCTCAAATCGACCAGGTGGAGGAGCGACGGGGCCTGCGCCGCGATGTCGGGATCGAGGCCGTCCAGCGCTGCGGCCGCGAGATCGGCATCGAACTCGACCACCGGGACCTGCCACTGCCGCGCTTGAACGGCACCGGATGCGTCCGAGACCTCGCCGCGCACCAGTTGCGGTGAGTCGACCGGCCGGCCACCGCGGGCCGGAAGCCGGACCGTTGCGGACGTCAACTTGGCAGCTGCCCCGCTCAGCAACCCGGCGAGCTGCTCGTGCTGCGCTGCGAACGGGTGCGCCTGGACGCGGGGAGCGCGACCGGGGCGCCGCGCCGCGATGGCCGCCGACGAGTCCTCGGCCCACAGTGCGAGCCGGCCCGGGCCCGCTGCCTCTGGATCACGGCGCCACAGCGCGTGAAGAACGAACACCCGTCACCCCGTACGCCGACACCACCAGGCCGGCACCCAGCATGCCAGGCCCTTTCCTCGGGGCCGGAACCGACTGGCCGCCGATCGGCAGCCGGTCCTGATCGACGGGCGCGCAAAGTCAACAAGTTCAAACAGTGCCAGCGTGCGCTTAATGCGGTGATCTGGTTGGAAAATTCTTCCTATTGTGCGAGTTGCCGCGATCGACCTAGTGTGTAGAACTGTCTGGATCCGTTGGTGGTTGTTGGTACCTCTTGCAGTGGGAGAACAGAATGCGCGCGAACCAGGTACGGACGGGAACTCGGAACCGGCGCCCGCTGTGGGGCGCGGCCCTCGGCGTCGTCGCGCTGGTCGTGGCGCTGACCGCAACGATCTGGCCCGCGACGGCACGGCCGGAGGCGAACCACTCCACCGCTCCGGCGGGCGCCACGTCGCACACGGTGAGCTTCGACGGCTACTCGTTCATGATCGACGGGAAGCGGACCTACATCTGGTCGGGCGAGTTCCATTACTTCCGGCTGCCCAGCCCGGATCTGTGGCTCGACATCTTCCAGAAGATGAAGGCGGCCGGTTTCAACACCACTTCGATCTACTTCGACTGGGACTACCACTCGGCCGCACCGGGCGTGTACGACTTCACCGGCGTCCGCGACATCGACAAGCTGCTCGACGAGGCGCAGGAGGCCGGCCTCTACGTCATCGCCCGCCCGGCGCCCTACATCAATGCCGAGGTCGACAGCGGCGGCCTGCCGGGCTGGCTGACCACGAAGGACGAGAAGAACCGCAGCGCCGACCCGAACTTCCTCAAGTACTCCGACGAATGGATGACCCAGATCGACCGCATCCTGGCCCGCCACCAGCTGACCAACGGCACCGGCCCGGTGATCGCGTACCAGATCGAGAACGAGTACTACGACGGCTCGGCCGCGGGTCGCGCGTACATGCAGCACCTCGAGGACAAGGCGCGCGCGGACGGCATCACCGTCCCGCTGACCGGCAACAACAACGGGACCTTCAACTCCGGGGTGGGCGCGCTCGACGTCGACGGTCCGGACTCGTACCCGCAGGGCTTCAACTGCTCCGACCCGACGAGTTGGAACGGCGTCCCTGACATCAGCTACGACCACCCGGCGGGACGGCCGCTGTACACACCTGAGTTCCAGGGCGGCGCGTTCGACCCGTGGGGCGGGCCGGGCTACGACAAGTGCGCGCAGCTGATCAACGACCAGTTCGCCGACGTGTTCTACAAGCAGAACATCGCCGTGGGCGCCACCGCGCAGAACTTCTACATGACCTACGGCGGGACGAACTGGGGTTGGCTCGGCGAGCCGGAGAACTACACGTCCTACGACTACGGCGCGGCCATCCGGGAAACCCGCCAGCTCGATCCGAAGTACTACGAGGACAAGCTGATCGGATACTTCACGCAGGCAGTCGCGCCGCTGACCGAGACCGACCCGATCACCACGACCGCACCGGACAACGCGGCGGTCATCGACACCGGCCGGATGAACCCCGATACGAAGACGCAGTTCCACGTGCTGCGCCACGGTGACTCGACCTCGACCGCGACGGACACCACGCACATCGCGATCGACCTGAACGCGAGGCCGATCAAGGACGTCACCTACACCTACGACGATCCGGACGCCGCGCTGCAGTACACGGGCACGTGGTCGCATGTGGCGAATCAGAGCTACACGGGCGGCGACTACAAGAACACCGAGTCGTTCTCCAACGTCAAGGGCGACTCGCTCAGCGTCCCGTTCACCGGCACCGCGGTGCGCTGGATCGGGCCGAAGACGAACAACCACGGCTACGCCGACGTCTACCTCGACGGCACGAAGGTGGCGACGGTCGACTGTTCCGGCAGCCAGAACCAGGCCGTGCTCTACCAGACAAGTGGGCTGGCCGACGGTCCGCACACGCTGAAGATCGTCGTGGACGGCACGCACGCGTCCGGCTCGACGGACAACTTCGTGTCTGTCGACGCAATCGACGTCCCGACCGGGCCCACTACAACGAACCCGACCTACCCCGTCGTGCCGCAGCAGCCCGGCACCGCGATCACGCTGGACGGGCGCGACTCGCACATCATCGTCGCCAACTACAAGCTCGGCGACTCGCAGCTGCAGTACTCGACGTCGGAGATCATGACGAACGCGACGATCGGGGGCCGGGACATCGCGGTCCTCTACGGCGACAAGGGCAGCGACGGCGAGACAGTGCTGAACTACGCGTCGCGCCCGAGCGTGCAGGCGAGCGGCGGTGCCGTCAGCACGACCTGGGACCCCGCCACCGGCGACCTCCGGCTGAACTACCGGCACGACGGCCTGACCCGGGTCACGATCTCCGGTGCCGGCTCGCGTCCGCTGCTGCTCCTGCTCGCGGACAAGCCGACCGCCGAGACGTTCTGGCGGCAGGACACCTCCACCGGGCCGGTACTCGTACGCGGCACGCACCTGCTGCGCACGGCCACGAGTAACCGCAACGGCGGTACGGTCACGCTCACCGGGGACAACGGCTCCGACGGCGCCATCGAGGTCTTCACCTCCGCCTCGCACGTCACCTGGAACGGCAAGCGGATCGCCACCCGGCCGACGGCCTCCGGGAGCCTGACGGGCACGATCCCGACCGCCGCGCCGATCGTGCTGCCCACGCTCAAGAACTGGAAGCACGAGGAGGAATCGCCGGAGGCCCGGCCCGGCTTCGACGACTCGAGTTGGGCGGTCGCCGACAAGATGAGCACCAACAGCGTGAGCGGCGCCAACAACCTGCCGGTGCTCTACGCCGACGACTACGGCTTCCACACCGGCAACACCTGGTACCGCGGCCGGTTCCGGTCCGGCGGCACGGAGACCGGCGTCCACCTGGTATCGGACTCCGGCGGTGGAGCGCAGGCCTTCTCGGCCTGGCTGAACGGAACGTTCCTCGGCAGCTCCACCAGCGGTAGCGCCGACTTCAACTTCCCGGCCGGCGCGGTCAAGGCCCACGGCGACAACATCGTCTCGGTGCTGACCGTGAACATGGGCCACGAGGAGGACTACAACTCGACCAACGCGAACAAGACGGCGCGCGGGCTGACGAGCGCCTCGCTCACCGGCGCGCCCCTGACGTCGATCACCTGGCGGGTGCAGGGTGTTCGCGGCGGCGAGGACACGATCGACCCGGTGCGCGGGCCGCTCGCCACGGGCGGGCTGTACGGCGAGCGGGCCGGCTGGTCGCTACCCGGCTACCCGGACCGGAATTGGCCGACGGTCACCCTGCCGACGACCGACACCCGTGCGGGCGTGTCGTGGTACCGCACCGAGGTGCGGCTGGACCTGCCGAAGGGCCTGGACACCTCACTGGGCCTGACGATCAGCGACAACCCGTCCCGCAAGTACCGTGCGACGCTGTTCGTGAACGGCTGGCAGGTCGGCAACTACGTCAACTACCTGGGCCCGCAGCACAGCTTTCCGGTGCCGAACGGGATCCTGAACCCGAACGGCTCCAACAGCATCGCGATCGCGGTGTGGAACCTGGACGGCTCGACCGGTGGGCTGGGAAAGGTCTCGCTGACGAACTACGGCAGTTACGCCTCGTCGCTGCGGGTCGCGCAGAACGAGAGCCCGCGCTATGACCCGCACAAGTACGCGATGCCGAAGCGGCGGGGTACGACGGTCGACCTGCAGGTGCCGGACGCGGTGCAGGCC
>JBOGDQ010000304.1:0-2058 GCA_050742975.1 Jatrophihabitantaceae bacterium | reverse complement strand
ACGCGGAACTGCTCGCGCACCAGGTCGATTCCGGACGTCTGCTCGGTGACCGGGTGTTCAACCTGCAGCCGGGTGTTCACCTCCAGGAAACTGATCACGCCATCGGATCCCACCAGGAACTCGACGGTGCCGGCGCCCGAGTACCTGGCCTCGCGGCAGATCGCCTTGGCCGATTCGTGGATGGTCGCCCGTTGTCCGTCGGTCAGGAACGGTGCGGGTGCTTCCTCGACGAGCTTCTGATTGCGCCGCTGCAGCGAGCAGTCGCGGGTGCCGACGACGATCACGTTGCCGTGCTGGTCGGCGAGCACCTGCGCCTCGACGTGCCGCGAGCGGTCCAGGTAGCGCTCGACGAAGCACTCGCCCCGCCCGAACGCGGCGACGGCCTCGCGCACCGCGCTGTCGTACAGGTGCGGAATCTCCTCGATCGTGTGCGCGATCTTCAGCCCGCGCCCGCCGCCGCCGAACGCAGCCTTGATTGCGACGGGCAGGCCGTGCTCCTGCGCGAAGGCCACCACCTCGTCCGCGCCGGCCACCGGATCCTTGGTGCCGGGAACGAGCGGCGCGCCGGCGGCCAGGGCGATGTGCCGGGCGGTGACCTTGTCGCCCAGGTCGCGGATGGCCTGCGGGGACGGCCCGATCCAGGTGAGGTCCGCGTCCAGGACGGACTGCGCGAAGTCGGCGTTCTCGGACAGGAACCCGTAGCCGGGGTGGATCGCGTCGGCGCCGGCCCGCTTCGCAGCGTCGATCACCTTGTCGATCACCAGGTACGACTCGCCGGGCGTGTTGCCGCCGAGCGCGAACGCCTCGTCGGCCATCTGCACGTGCAGCGCGTCCCGGTCGGGGTCGGCGTATACCGCGACCGAGGTGTAGCCGGCATCCTTGCACGCGCGAATGACGCGAACCGCGATCTCCCCGCGATTGGCGATCAGCACCTTCTGCACCGTCGAGCCTCCTGAGTTCGGGCGCTGGACGGCCGACCCGGAACGGCCGGACCATACGCAAAGCCGGTCGGCCGCAGACTACCCGCAGGCTCCGGTCGTCCCGCCGGTTTGTGGCGGTTCTCGCGCCGCTACTGCCACATCCGGACGTAGTCGACGCGGGTCGTCGCGGGAAGGGGCGTCGTCGCCGGGTCGAAGGCGTTGTTGCCGATGCCGAGGCCCTGGGTGAGCGCCATGAAGAACTTCTGGTCGAACGGCGCGCCAGCGGGCAGGCCGGCCGCCGCGTAGTTGTTCACGATGCAGTCGTGGCCGTTGACCTGCAGCGTGATCCGGCCGGGCTGCCAGAGGACCGTGTACGTGTTGAATGCAGACTGGTCGATCAGGCAGTCCATCCCGGGCTGGTTGTACGGCCACGGCAGCGCGGTGTAGACGTTCGTGTTCGTATCCCAGTTCACCGTCGACTGGGTGAGGTTGTAGTGGATGAACGGGATGTTCCAGCCGGCGAACTGGCTGTAGAACTCGCCGAGGTCGATCTCGCCGGAGCCGGGCCACTTGCCGTACTTCAGCGGGTCGACCGGCCACAGCCACAGGGTCTCCTGCAGGCCCTTGACCGTGGCGGCCGGCAACTGGGCCCGAACCTCGAACCGCCCGTACTGCTGCGCGTACTTGCCGAACCCGTTGACCGACCCGCTGGTGTACTGCGTCCGGAAACTGCCGAGCGGGCTCGCGCAGGTGCGCGGCGAGCTCTCCTTGCGGACGGTGAGGTTCAGTGCCCCGCCGGCGACCGAGACGTTGTCCGGGTCGTTCACGAAGCAGGTCGGGCCGGCCGTGAACCCGCTGGCCGCGGTGGTCTGCACCGTCCACTTGCTCGTGTCGAGCGTCGTGCCGGTGAACTCGTCGTCGAACGTGCAGGTCCAGGCCGTGCCGTCGCTCTTGGTGACCGTCTCGCCGCCGCAGGATCCGCTGCGCGCCGGCTCGGGTTGGTTGCGCCGCGTCGCCGCTTCGGCGGCCGCCCGCGTCCTGGCCAGCGCGCGAGCCCGGATCAGCGCCTCGGCTCGGGCTTTTGCGTAGGCGATCGTCCGGGCCCGGCTGGTCGCCAGGGAGCGGGCCAGGACGGCTG
>JBOGDQ010000303.1:0-21670 GCA_050742975.1 Jatrophihabitantaceae bacterium | reverse complement strand
CCTTTCCCACCTACCGCGAGCACGGCGTCGCCTGGTGCCGCGACGTCGACCCGCTCACCCTGCTCGGCCTGTATCGCGGTACGAACCTCGGCGGCTGGGATCCCCGGTCGAACAACTTCAACCTGTACACGATCGTCATCGGGGCGCAGACGCTGCACGCGACCGGCTACGCGATGGGCGTCGTCCGCGACGGCGCGGTCGGTACCGGCGATCCCGAGCGCGACACCGCGGTCCTCGCCTTCTTCGGCGACGGGGCGTCCAGCCAGGGCGACGTCAACGAGTCGTTCGTGTTCGCCGCGGCCGGCAACCTGCCGGTCGTCTTCCTCTGCCAGAACAACCAGTGGGCCATCAGCGAGCCGGTCACCACGCAGAGCCGCGTCCCGCTGTACAAGCGCTCCAGCGGTTTCGGCTTCCCCGGCGTCCGCATCGACGGCAACGACGTGCTGGCGAGCCTGGCCGTCACCCGCAAGGCGCTGGACGACGCGCGCAACGCACAAGGCCCGACCCTGATCGAGGCCTTCACCTACCGGATGAACCCACACACGACCAACGACGACCCGCGCCGCTACCGGCTGGGCAGCGAGGCCGAGACCTGGAAGCTGAAGGACCCGATCGAGCGGGTCCGGGCGTACCTGACCCGGGAGGCCCGGGTCGCGCCGGAGTTCTTCAAGGACGTCGAGAAGGAGTCGAAGGCGCTGGCCGAGCACGTACGCAGCGGCTGCCGCGCGCTGCCGAACCCGAGCCCGGAGTCGGTGTTCGACAACGTCCACGTCGACATGCCGGACGACCTGCGCGAGCAGCGCGCCGAGTTCGCCCAGTTCGTCGCGTCGATCCAGGAGGAGGTCCCGGCATGACTGCTCCTGGCACCGGGCCGCTCACCTTGGCCAAGGCTCTGAACGAGGGCCTCCGCAAGGCCATGGAGGACGACCCGAAGGTCCTCATCATGGGCGAGGACGTCGGCAAGCTCGGCGGCGTGTTCCGCGTGACCGACGGCCTGCAGAAGGACTTCGGCGAGGACCGGGTCATCGACACCCCGCTGGCCGAGTCCGGGATAATCGGCACCGCCGTCGGCCTGGCCATCCGCGGCTACCGGCCGGTATGCGAGATCCAGTTCGACGGTTTCGTGTTCCCCGGCTTCGACCAGATCGTCAGCCAGGTGGCCAAGATGTACAACCGCTCGGCGGGCCTGGTGAAGATGCCGATCACCATCCGCATCCCGTTCGGGGGCGGCATCGGCGCGGTCGAGCACCACAGCGAGTCGCCCGAGGCCTACTTCGCGCACACCGCGGGGCTGAAGGTCGTCGCCTGCTCGAACCCGTCCGACGCGTACTGGATGATCCAGCAGTCGATCGCCTCCGACGACCCGATCGTCTTCTTCGAGCCCAAGCGCCGCTACCACGCAGGCAAGTCCGAGATCGCCGCCGAGCCGTCACCGCTGCACCGGGCGCGCGTCGTCCGGTCCGGCACGCACGCGACGCTGCTCGCCTACGGTCCGATGGTTGCGACCGCGATGGAGTCCGCCGCCGCCGCGAAGGAGGACGGGATCGACCTCGAGGTCATCGACCTGCGCACCATCTCGCCGCTGGACATGCCGACCGTGCTCGAATCGGTCCGCCGCACCGGCCGGCTCGTCGTCGTGCACGAGGGACCGCGCAGCTTCGGCGTCGGCGCCGAGATCGCCACCCGCGTGCAGGAGGAGGCGTTCTACTCGCTCGAGGCGCCGGTGCTGCGCGTGACCGGGTTCGACACCCCGTACCCGCCGAGCCGGCTGGAGAACGAGTGGTTGCCGAACATCGACCGGATCCTCGACGCCGTCGACAAGTCCCTGGGGTACTGAGGCTATGAGTGATATCAAGCAGTTCAAGCTGCCGGACCTGGGTGAGGGCCTCACCGACGGCGACATCCTGAAGTGGATGGTGGCGGTCGGCGACACGGTCGACGTGAACGACACCATCGCCGAGGTCGAGACGGTCAAGGCCGCGGTAGAGCTGCCCTCGCCGTATGCGGGCGTCGTCACCGCGCTGCACGCGGCCGAGGGCGAGACGGTGCCGGTCGGCAACCCGATCATCTCGATCGACACGGCACCCGGCGGTGCCCAGGTGCCCGCCGCGGCCGGTGGCGCCGCCGAGGACCTGGTGCCCACCCCGCCGGCCGCGGCCGCCCCCGAGGGCGGTGAGGAGAAGCAGTTGACGCTCGTCGGCTACGGGCCCCAGGCTGAGGGTGGCGGCCGGCGGCGCCGCCGCCCGGGCCCGTCGGCGGGCGGAGTGCAGACCGCGTTCAACCTGCCGCCGGACGCGGCCGATGTCCCCGAGCCGGAGCTGGAAGCGCCAGGAGCCCTCGCTCGCCACTCCCCCGCCGGCTACGCCCGCACTGGCGGGGGGACCCCCACTGCCACCCACCGAGTGCTGGCCAAGCCGCCGGTGCGCAAGCTGGCCAAGACGCTCGGCGTCGACCTCGGCACCGTCGCGCCGACGGGGCCGAACGGCACCGTGTCCCGCGAGGACATCGAACTGGCTGCTTCCGATCCGCGAGTGGTCAGTTACGGGTCGAGTGGTCAGCCACAAGTGGCCACTGGGCGTCCAAGTGACCACTCGCGCGAGACCCGGATCCCGATCAAGGGCGTCCGCAAGCGCACCGCGGCCGCGATGGTGTCCTCGGCGTTCACCGCGCCGCACGTCACCGAGTTCGTCACCGTCGACGTCACCGCGATGATGCAGTTGCGAGATCGCGTCGCCGCGCGCAGGGAGTTCCGGGACGTCAAGGTGAGTCCGCTGCTGTTCGTCGCCAAGGCCGTCATCCTGGCCGCGGCGAGGACGCCGGAGATCAACGCGACGTGGGTTGATTCAGCGGGCGGCGAGGCGCCCGGCGAGATCGTCCTCAAGCACTACGTCAACCTGGGCATCGCCGCCGCGACCGAGCGGGGCCTGATCGTCCCGAACATCAAGGACGCCGATCAGCTGTCCCTGCTCGAACTGGCCGCCGCGATCGGCCGGCTCACCGACGTGGCGCGCAGCGGGAAGACGCAGCCGGCGGACATGTCAGGCGGCACGATCACCATCACCAACGTTGGCGTGTTCGGTGTGGACACCGGCACCCCGATCCTGAACCCGGGCGAGTCGGGCATAGTCGCGTTCGGAGCCGTCCGGCGGATGCCGTGGGTGGTCGGCTCGGGCGAGGGGGAGCGGATCGAGGCGCGCTGGGTGACCCAGCTGGCGGTGTCCTTCGATCATCGGCTGGTGGACGGGCAGCAGGGTTCACGGTTCCTGGCTGACGTGGCCGCCGTCCTAACAGATCCTGGGTTGGCACTGCTCTAGACCCAGGTGACGTCAGCCACTGGCGGCATAATTGCTTTGATTCTTCGGTTCTACCGGTGTCATACTTTACGAATCACCAGTACACCGGAGGCACAGCATGTCCACCACCAAGATCGCCCGCCGCATTCGCGCCCGCCGCGCCGCCCTCGAGTTCGACCGCGCGCTGCGCAACGCCTCGCCGGCCATGCGTCAGGAGCTGCTCGCCGCGTCCAGCCGCGAGTTCTCCCGCTGACCGACTGACCAGCCGGGAACATCGCCCGGCGCGGGAGCCTTGAGTCGACGTGACGGCCCGCGTCCGGGCGCCGGAACTTCCCGTTGACGGCTCCTGGTTCAACACAGCACGAGCAGTAACGCTCGCGTCCCAACGCGGGCGTTTCGTGCTTCTGGACTTCTGGACGTTCTGCTGCGCCAACTGCCTGCACGTCCTGGACGAGCTGCGCCCGCTCGAGGCTCGCTTCGCCGACATCCTGACCGTCGTCGGCGTCCACTGCCCCAAGTTCGCCCACGAGGCCGACCCGCTCGCGCTCGCCGCCGCCATCGAGCGCTACGAGGTGCATCACCCGGTCGTCAACGACCCGGACCTGCGCCTGTGGCGGCAGTACGCCGTCAAGGCCTGGCCGACGCTCGTGCTGATCGATCCCGGGGGCTACGTCGTCGCGCAGGCCGCGGGCGAGGGCCAGGCGAGCGCGCTCGCCGCGACCATCGAGACCCTGGCCGCCGAGCACCTGGCGCAGGGCACGCTGCGGCGCGGTGAGCGCCCTTTCGACCCGCCGACGCCCGCGCCGTCGCTGCTGCGCTTCCCGGCGAGGGCGATCGTGCTGCCCGCCGCCCGAACCGGACGCGACGCGGACACCTTGCTCGTCGCCGACGCCGGGCACCACTCGCTCGTCGAGACCGACCTGGACGGCCAGGCCGAGCTGTGCCGCATCGGTGACGGGACACGGGGTCGGCGGGACGGGCCGGCGGACGGGGCCCGCTTCGCCGAGCCGAACGGGATCGCGCTCCTTCCGGCCGGCCGCGCACCGTACGACGTCATGGTCGCCGACACCGCCAACCACGTGCTGCGCGGGATCCGGCTGTCCGATGGCGCGGTCGTCGACACGATCGACCTACCAGCGGCGCTCGCGCACACGCGCACCGTGACCGGCCCGGTCCCTGGCGTGCTCTCGCCGTGGGACCTCGACTGGTGGCCGGCCATCGAGCGGCTCGTCGTCGCGGCGGCCGGGGTACACCTGCTGCTCGCGGTGGACCTGGCCGACGGTTCGGCGCAGGTGCTCGCCGGGACGACGGTCGAGGGGCTGCGCGACGGGGCTGCAGCCGATACGTGGCTCGCCCAGCCGTCCGGGCTCGCGGTCGACGGTGACCGGCTGTGGTTCGTCGACGCCGAGACCTCCGCGCTGCGCTATCTCACGACCGAGCGAACCGTGCACACGGTCGTCGGGGAGGGCCTGTTCGACTTCGGGCACATCGACGGGCCGGCCGCCGGAGCCCGGCTGCAGCACCCGCTCGGCGTCGTCGCGCTGCCCGATCACAGCGTGGCGATCCTGGACACCTACAACGGTGCGGTCCGCCGCTACGACCGGACGACCGACACGGTGCAGACCCTCGCGACCGACCTGGCCGAGCCGTCCGACGCGGTGCTGGTCGACAGCGCCCTCGTGGTCGTGGAGTCCGCCGCACACCGGGTGATCAGGCCCGTCCTGGTAGCTCGGCTGATCACCGGCGACGGCGTCAGCACGCAGCGCCCGGTCACCGAGGTCGCGCCCGGCCCGGTCACCCTGCAGGTCCGGTTCACCCCGGCGCCGGGCCGCAAGCTCGACGAACGGTACGGCCCGTCCAGCCAACTGACCGTGACCGCGTCGCCGCCGTCCCTTCTCCTCGGTGGCGCCGGCTCCGGTGCCGCGCTCTCGCGCACGCTGACCCTGGCGCCGGGAGAAGGCGTCCTGCACATCACCGCGCAGGCGGCGTCGTGCGACGACGGGCTCTCGAGCGAGCATCCGGCGTGCTACCTCGCCCGCCAGGACTGGGGCGTCCCGGTCCGGGTCGCCGACGCAGGCACCGCCGAACTCGCGCTCGTGCTGCTGGACTGAGACCACGCTCGGCGCGCGGGCGGCGGGCCGGCTCGTTACAGTTCGGGCATGCCCAGCAACGTCATGCTCAAAGCCATGAATGCCGCGCACCGCGCCCTGCTGAAGGTCAGCGGCAACCGGCTGGGCACCGACTTCGGGGGAATGCCGGCCCTGGAGCTGACGACCATCGGGCGCAAGAGCGGGCAGCCCCGCAGCGTCATGCTCACGGCCCCGCTGACCGAGGGCGACGCGCTCGTGGTCGTCGCCTCGCGCGGGGGCGACGACGTGCACCCGGCCTGGTTCCTCAACCTGCGCGAGAACCCGTCCGTCCAGGTCGCGCTCCCGGGCCAGGCCCGCCGCCCGATGCATGCGCGCATCGCCGACCCGGACCAGCGAGCCCGGATGTGGCCGCAGATCGCGGACAAGCACCGCAACTACGCCGGCTACCAGCGTCGGACCACGCGCGAGATCCCGCTGGTGCTGCTCGAACCGGTCAACTGATGCGCTGAGCGCGGGTATGACAGTGGGGCCTCACCGAGGTGGGGCCCCACTGCGTGCTGCTTGGGTTCAGACCGGGCGAACGTTCTCCGCCTGCGGGCCCTTCTGGCCCTGCGTCACGTCGAACTCAACCCGCTGGTTCTCATCGAGCGAGCGGTACCCGTCGGCCGCGATGGCCGAGTAGTGGACGAAGACGTCCGGCGCGCCGCCGTCAGGTGCGATGAAGCCGAAGCCCTTCTCGCTGTTGAACCACTTGACAGTTCCCTGAGCCATTTTGCAGATCTCTCTCTGTGCTGCCGGGGAGCGCACTGTGCGATCCCCACGGTCACCACCGGGCGAACAACCAATTCCCGACAGCCGAGAGAAGGAAGAATCAACCGGTTACCCGATCCGTGAGTCTTGTCAGGACCTCCGAGTCGTCGCGGCAACCGGGGGAAGCGTAGCAAGAATCACGGCACACTGGTCAATGTGTCACAGCAGCTTCGGGTGGGCAGCCGTCAGGGGCGCGCCGTGCTGGCGGCAACGGTCATCGGCTCGGGCATGGTGTTTCTCGACGGGACGATCGCGAACGTCGCCGTCAAGCACATCGGCCAGGACTTCCACGCCGGCTTCACGGCCCTGCAGTGGGTGCTCAACGCGTACACGCTGACGCTCGCCAGCCTGATCCTGCTCGGCGGTTCGCTCGGCGATCGGCTCGGCCGGCGACGGATCTTCCTGCTCGGGGTCACCTGGTTCGCGCTGGCCTCGCTCGCGTGCGCCGTCGCGCCGAACGAGCAGGTCCTCATCGCCGCGCGCGCCGTCCAGGGCATCGGCGGCGCGCTGCTGACGCCGGGCAGCCTGGCCATCATCTCGGCCAGCTTCGTCGTAGAGGACCGGGCAAAGGCCGTCGGGGCCTGGTCGGGCCTGTCCGGCGTGAGCACGGCGCTCGGCCCGCTGCTCGGCGGCTGGCTGGTGCAGGACTACTCGTGGCGCTGGGCGTTCGCGATCAACGTCCCGCTGGCGGCCGTGGTACTGGTCCTCGGCGTGCGCCACATGCCGGAGTCCCGCTCCACCCACCGGTACCCGCACCTGGACGTCATAGGCACCGTCCTGATCGCGGCCGCGCTCGCCGCGCTGACGTACGGCACCACCCGCGCCGGCACGTCAGGTTGGTCGGCAACGGCGATCGGCATCACCGCGGTCGGCGTCCTGCTCGCGGTCCTCTTCGTCCTCGTCGAACGGATCAAGCCCGATCCGCTCGTACCGCTGGGCTTGTTCCGTGACCGGACGTTCAACGGCACCAACCTGATGACGCTGCTGACCTATGCGGCGCTGAGCGCGTTCCTGTTCCTGTTCGTGCTCAACCTGCAGGTGTCAGCCGGCTACGGCGCGCTGGCCGCCGGGCTCTCGACGCTGCCGCTGACCGTGCTCATGCTGCTGCTCTCGGCACGTAGTGGTGCCCTGGCCAGCCGGATCGGACCGCGGGTCCAGCTGATCGCGGGGCCCCTGCTCGCGGCGGTCGGGCTGCTGCTGACCCTGCGGATCGACAGCACCCACCACAGCTACCTGCCCTACGTCCTCCCCGGCGTCCTCGTGTTCGGCCTCGGGTTGACGACGCTGGTCGCTCCGCTCACCGCGACCGTGATGTCCTCGGCGCCGAGCGACGACGTGGGGGTCGCGTCCGGTGTCAACAACGCCATCTCCCGGGCCGGCGGCCTGCTCGCGGTCGCGGTGCTGCCGCCGCTCGCCGGGCTGCACGGGGAGGCCTATCGCGAGGTGTCGGTCATGGTGCACGGTTATCGGGTGGTCACGCTGTGCTGTGTGGGCCTGCTGGTCCTCGCGGCGCTCGTGATCACGCTGACCGTGAGCGCAGGCAGATCGAAGGGATTGGAACCAGTGGACGAGAACGCCACCGACAGCAACATCCTCAAACGCATCCACGAGCTGGTCGCGGAGGAGAAGCATCTGCGGGCCGGCGGGCACGGCCTGGCCGGCGCCGACCGCCAGCGGCTGCAGAAGCTGGAGACCGAGCTGGACCAGGCGTGGGACCTGCTGCGCCAGCGGCGCGCCCGCGAAGAGACCGGCGACAACCCGAACACGGCCAAGGAGCGCAGCGTCAACGAGGTCGAGGGCTACCTGCAGTAGTGCTCAGGGGGCGGTCGCGGCGACCCGGTAGAGCGCGGCCGGGTCCACCGAGCCGCTGAACACGCGGCCGTCGTCGCTGACGAGCATGCACAGCAGCGGCGTCTGCAGCAGCCGCCCCTTTCCCCACTTGCCCGACACCGGCTGCATGGCCGCCTGCATCGGCTCCGACATGGACGCCGGCTTCCCGTCCGCCGTCCGGTACTCGGTGATCGCCGACCAGCCGATCGCCGGGACCGCGAGGTCCGACGCGGACTCGGCCGCCGACTGGTCGGCGGCGATGATCTGCGGTTGCGCGCCTCGCACCACCGTCGCGCCGGACGGCGGGGAGAACTCGAAGTAGTCAGCTGCCGGCGTCCGGTACGTGACACTGGTGAAGCCGACGTCGATCGAGGGCTGCTGCTGGCCACGCGCGTACACCTGAACGCCGAGCGGCACCTTCTCGCCGGCATCCACCTGGATGTGCACCGACGCGATGCGCGTCTGATCGCCCGAGCCCGGTTCCAGCACGAGTTCGTAGGTCGGCCGGTCGGCGATCTCGCCCCCGTCGGTCAGCCACACCCGGGTCGCGGTATCGACGGCGGCCAGCGTGCGCTCGGTGAGTTCCTGCGGCGTCAGGGCGGCGATCGTCAGTGGCGCCGGCGAGATCGGCGAGCCGAGGCCGGCCTTCGCGGCCTCGGGCACCAGCGAGTGGGTCGCGATGCGGCTGAGGCTGTCCCACTGCCAGACGTCCGTGCCGACCTGGAACACGTCGTTCTCGCTGGTCTGGCTCAACAGGGCCACCCGCTGACGATCCTCGCCGCCGTACCAGAAGCGCATGGTGTGTGCGCCGGCCAGCATCACCATCGGCGCGCCGGCGCTCGCGGTGTCGGCGGAGACGGGCAGGTCCAGCGTCATCTGCGCGAGCAGCGTCCCGGAGAAGCCGCCGACGCGCGGGTCCCGCAGCGCGGAGATCAACTTGTCCGGCGTGGTGGCCGCCAGCCGTGAGCTGCTGGAACCGGAGGTGAGGGCCACGACGGTGGCTGCGGCGGCGAAGGCGAGGACCGCGACCGGAACGACCCACCGCAGAGCGGGGTGTCGCTGCGCGATGTGTGGGCCCTTCACTACATCAAGGATGCGGATGGGGCACTGTGACAGGGCTGAGCCGTGACCTGCCCCCATGCCGCTCACTGCAGCCCGCAGTGGCAGGCTGTTGCTCGTCCGTTGCTGCCGGCGACAGAAGGAGGCGACGTGCGGTTACTGATCGTCGAGGACGAGGTGCGGCTCGCGTCTGCCCTGCAGCGCGGCCTGGCCAACGAAGGGTTCACCGTCGACCTCGCTCACACCGGTCCCGACGGCCTGCACCTCGCGCAGGAAAGCACCTACGACGCCGTCGTCCTGGACATCATGCTGCCGGGCCTGTCCGGCTACCGGATCATCGAGCAGTTGCGCGCGGCCGAGAATTGGGTGCCGATCCTGATGCTCACCGCCAAGGACGGCGAGTACGACGAGGCCGACGCGCTCGACCTCGGCGCGGACGACTACCTGACCAAGCCGTTCTCGTTCGTCGTGCTGCTCGCGCGACTGCGGGCCCTGCTGCGCCGCGGCGTCACCCCGCGACCGGCCTCGCTCAAGGTCGACGACCTGGTTCTGGATCCGGCCGCCCACACGGTGATGCGCGGGGAGGCCTCCATCGACCTGACGCCGCGCGAGTTCTCGCTGCTCGAGTTTCTCATGCGCCGCGCCGGCGATGCCGTGAGCAAGGCCGACATCCTGCACCACGTGTGGGACGCCAACTACGACGGCGACGCGAACGTCGTCGAGGTGTACGTCGGCTACCTGCGCCGCAAGATCGACACGCCGTTCAGCAAGCAGAGCGTGCAGACCGTTCGCGGCGCGGGCTATCGCCTCACCGCGGAGAGCGGTACCGCGGCGAGTTGATGGCCGGCTGATGCCTGTCCGTGGCTGGTCGGGCCTGAGCTGGCCGGCGCGGTGGTGGGCGCGGCAGTCGTTGCGTGCCCGGCTGACCCTGCTGGCAACCACGCTGTTCACCCTCGCGGTCCTGACCGGCGCGATTCTGCTGATCGTCCTGCAGAAGTACGCACTGGTCAGGGTGCTGGACTCGTCCGCGCTGAAGACGGCGACGGACATAGCGCGGCAGGTCAAGCAGCACCCGAGCCTGACCACCGTGCAGGCGACGACGGGCGGCATCACCGCCGTCCAGGTCGTCGACGCGGACAACAACGTCGTCGCGGCGTCGGCGGGCACCGACCGCACGACGCCGATGCTCACCGACAAGCAGTTGCCCGAGGCCCGCGCGGGCGTCCGCTTCGACATCGACAGCACCACCTCGGACGCCCGTCTGCGGGTGCTCGCCGCCAAGGCAGGTTCCAAGACCGTCTACGTGGAGACCGACCTGTCCCGCGTCGACGACAGCGTGCGGATCGTGACGCGTGCGGCGCTGATCGGCGGTCCGCTCGCGGTGCTGCTGATGGGCTTCGCGTCGTACGCGGTGGTGGCCCTCACCCTGCGGCCAGTTGCCGCGCTGCGCCACGGTGCGGCCGACATCACCGCTGCGGGGCTGGCAGATCAGCGACTGCCCGTGCCCGGCGCGAAGGACGAGATCCACCGGCTCGCGGTGACCCTGAACGCGATGCTCGATCGCATCGACTCGGCGACGGCGCGCCAGCGGACGTTCGTCGGCGACGCGGCGCACGAGCTGCGCTCGCCGCTGGCCTCGCTGCGCGTGCAGCTCGAGGTCGCGCAGCGGCTCGGTCCGGAGAGCGACTGGACCGGCCTGATCGACGACGTGATGGTCGACGTGCAGCGGCTGGACCGGCTCGTGGAGGACCTGCTCGCGCTGGCCCGGGTGGACGAGGCCGGTGAGCCGCGGCGCGAGCCGGTGCAGCTGGACGCGCTGATCGCCACGATCGTCGGTGGCTACGTGCACGCGCGCGTTCCGGTGACCACGAGCGGTGATCACGACGTCGAGATCAGCGGCGACCCGGACGGGCTGCGGCGGGTGATCGTCAACCTCGTCGACAACGCGCTGCGCTACGCCCGGACCGAGGTCGCGATCGAACTCCGACGTGGGTTGCTGGCCGGACGGCCGATCGTGCGCCTGACCGTCACCGACGACGGGCCGGGCATCGCGCCGGAGGAGCGCGAGCGGGTGTTCGACCGGTTCTACCGGATCACCGCGGCGCGGGATCGCGAGTCGGGCGGTACCGGGCTCGGGCTGCCGATCGTCCGCGACCTGGTGCGCGCGCACGGTGGCAGCGTCCGGCTCACCGACCGCCCCGGCGGGGGCGAGGGCCTGCACGCGGTCGTGGTGCTGCCGCCCTGATGGGGCCGCGGCCGATCCCGGCGCCGCCCACACGTACAGCTCAGCCGCAGATCCGATCGAGCCGGCCGCACGCCACTCAGAGCGTGATTTGTGCAGACGTTGTCGAATCCAGCCGAATGCCGCACGCTGCGATGAGCAAGCCACCTACCGGTACCGCAACGGCGAACAGTGGAGTTATGAAGCTCACCAGAGCGAGCAGGACGAGCAGGCCCGGCGCGCGCTGGCCCGGGTGCAGACGCCTGAACCGGTTGCCAGCGGGGAAAAGTGGGGTGGTGACGCTCGGCTGGTCGCCACTCGCGTGCGCGGCTGCGATCTTGTTGCAGAGCGGCTGTCAGGACCACTGATGTGCAACAAGGTCCGGGCTCGATTGTGGATCTTGTTGCACATCAGTTGTCGGGCCTGCGCATCGGCAACAAGATCCAGGAGTCACAGGCCCCGCAACAAGATCCACGAGAGCCAACAGATCTTGACGCGAATCCGCTGCTCTGGCCGCCGGGGCGCAACAAGATCTCGCCCGAGGCGGGCATGGTCAGCTCACCAGTTCGATGACGGGGGCCAACTGCTCGGCGGTGGCGACCCCGCCGGCAGCGGTGGGCAGCCAGAGCGTGGCCGAGCGTGGCCGGGCAGCCGAACCCCGACCATCGGCGGTGACGTCGACCCGCCGCGCTTGCAGCCGCCCGCTCCCGGCCTCGATACCCGTCCACGGGCCGGGCGTGGCGCGCAGCCGCACATCAGCCCCGGGCCAGTCGCCGCTGCCCCCACCGCGCCCGTCGCCAAGGTTCCCGGCACCGCGCCCATCGCTGCGCTCGATCCCACCGCGCCCGTCGCCACAGGGCCCACCATTGCGCACGTCACCGCCGGATCCGGTGCAGAACGGAACGAGCACGGCGTCCCGGGTGCGAGCCCGGGCCACGAGCCGCCGCACGTCACCGGGCACGAGGCGCCGCGGCGGGCGGGCAGCCACCACATCGACGGCGTCGAGCAGCGCACCGACCACGGTCGTCCACCCCTCGCCCGGCGCCGGGATGATCGCCAGGCGGGACAGTTCGATCCCGTACTCACTGGCCGCCTCCGCGCTGATGTGCGGGAAGCCGACCAGCGCGCACCACGCACCACTGGCCGAGGCCGGACCGAGCAGCGCCAGCAGCAGCGAGATCGAGCCGGTGACCGTGACCGTGCTGCCCCGCCTGAGCCCATCGGGCAGTAGGGTGCCCAGCGCCGGGTCGATCGGCAGCGGGGGAGCCGCGCGAGTGCCCAGGTCGATGATCGGGGGAGTGTCACCCCCCTTGCGGATCGCCACGTCGAGCATAGATCGAGTATCGAACGCTCGTTCGAGATAGTCAAACGATGGCTGAGGCGGACGGCGAACGGGGGTGGACGGGACGCGACGTACCCCGCAGGATGGACAGGGAACCTCGGAGGTAGCCGATGGAACCCACCGTCCACACCGGCCAGGCAGAGCTGGCGGCCGTACGTCAGCGTCGCGCCGAGCTGCGGGAATCGATCAACGCGCTCGAGCAGGCACTGGCCTCTCCCGCAGTCGGGCGTCCGCTGATCTGGGGGGAACGCGTGCGCAGCGTGCTCGTCGAGGTCGCCGACGACTTCCGCGAACATATCGAGGTGACCGAAGGCCCCGACGGGCTGCACCAGGCGATCCTGGCCGGCGACCTGCGGCTGACCAACGCGGTAGACGCGCTCACCGCCGAGCACAAGCAGATCAGCGAACAGATCGCGGCGCTGGTCGCCGAGACCGAACCGCCGGTGACGGCCGACGACGCGACCGACGTGCGCGAGCGCGCGAACCACATGCTCGGGCACGTAATCCGCCATCGCCAGCGCGGCGCCGACTTGATCTTCGAGGCGTACGAGACCGACATCGGCGGCGGCGACTGACGCTCGCATGAATACCCCTGCAGCCACACTCACCTGTGGTTGAAGGGGTATTCACGGCTCTATTCGGCGAGCTCCTCGTCCAGGTCGATCGCGCGGTCGTGCACCCGATCCGGATGCAGGAACACGAACCGCTTGTACGACCAGAACCGGAAGATCGTGCCGAGCCCGATCGTCGCGATGTTGACCACGTTCATGACGAGCAAGTGGTGCTTGAAGTGCAGCGGGTACTCGAACAGGCCGATGACGGCAATGCTGAACAGCAGGGTCACGACGTTGATGCCGAAGAAGATCGACGTCTCCCGGCCGATGCCCGTGCGCGCGCGGTGCGAGAACGAGAAGTACCGGTTGCCGAAGTAGGTCGCCACCGTGGCCGCGAACGTCGAGATGCACTTCGCCACGATCTGACCGTCTTGGAAGAAGACGTTGAACAGGCCGACGTCGATAACGAACCCGATCGCACCGACCACACCGAAGGCCGCGATCTCCTTGAACAGGATCCGCCAGGAGTGGCGAAGATAGGCACGCAGGTCCGCGCGCCGTTCGGTGACGGCCATGATGAAAGCCGAGCCTACCCAACCCGATCCGGTCCGGCGGTTCCTGCTGTGGAGGCTCTCATCCGCTACCTCCCGAGCGTGCCTACTAAGCTCTGCGACCGTGGACGCGCGCACCGGACTGCCCGTCGTCGGCATGGTCGGCGCGGGGCAACTGGCCCGCATGACGCACCAGGCGGCGATCGCGCTCGGCCAGTCGCTGCGCATCCTCGCCGACTCGCCCGACGACGGGGCGGCGCTCGTCGCGAGTGACGTGGTCGTCGGCGACTACCGCTCCCTCGACGACCTGCGCGCATTCGCGGTCGGCTGCGACGTCCTCACCTGGGACCACGAACACGTGCCGAACGAGCACATCGCCGCGCTGGCCGAGTCCGGGGTCGCCGTCCATCCGGGGGCGGCCGCGCTGACGTTTGCGCAGGACAAGGCGGCCATGCGTACGCGGCTGATCGAGCTCGGCGTCCCGTGCCCGCGCTGGGCACCGATCGACTCGCCCGGTGACCTCGACGCGTTCGCGGCCGAGGTCGGCTGGCCGCTCGTGCTGAAGGCGACGCGCGGGGGCTATGACGGCAACGGCGTCTGGGTCGTCGCTCACGCGCTGGCCGCGGCCGAAGTGCTGGCGTCCGGGACGTCGCTGATCGCCGAGGAGAAGGTCGCGATCGCGCGCGAGCTCGCCGCCGACGTCGCGCGCTCGCCGTTCGGCCAGGCCGCCGCGTGGCCGATCGTCGAGACGGTGCAGCGGGACGGGATCTGCGTCGAGGTGATCGCTCCGGCGCCGGACCTGCCCGACGAGCGGGCGGACGAGGCGCAGGCCCTCGCTCTGCGGATCGCGGCCGAACTCGGAGTCACCGGCGTCCTGGCCGTAGAGCTGTTCGAGACGACGGACGGGCGGCTGCTGGTCAACGAGCTGGCGATGCGCCCGCACAACTCCGCGCACTGGACGATCGAGGGCGCGCGCACGTCCCAGTTCGAGCAGCACCTGCGCGCGGTGCTCGACTACCCGCTCGGCGCGACGACGGTCACTGCACCGGTCGTGGTGATGGCCAACCTGCTCGGCGGCCCGGACGACGTCGTGCCCAAAGCTCTCGACGAGCGCGTGCACCACTGCATGGCGAAGTGGCCGGACGTGAAGATTCACCTGTACGGCAAGGGGTTTCGGCCCGGTCGCAAGGTCGGCCACGTGACTGCTCTCGGCTCCGACCTGGCCGAAGTGCGCGCCCGCGTAACCCGAGCCGCCGACTACCTGATGAACGGAGACAGTCATGGCTGATGTTGCACTCATCATGGGCAGCGACTCGGACTGGTCCGTCATGAGTGCAGCGGCCGAGGCGCTCGCCGAGTTCGACGTGCCGCACGAGGTCCGCGTGGTGTCCGCGCACCGCACGCCACTCGGCATGGCGACCTATGCCCAGCAGGCGGCCGGTCGTGGCCTGAAGGTGATCATCGCCGGTGCGGGCGGCGCGGCCCACCTGCCGGGCATGGTCGCGGCGCTGACCACGCTGCCGGTGATCGGGGTGCCGGTCCCGCTGAAGTACCTGGACGGGATGGACTCGCTGCTCTCGATCGTGCAGATGCCCGCGGGCGTGCCGGTCGCGACGGTGTCCATCGGGGGCGCGCGCAATGCCGGCCTGCTCGCGGTGCGCATCCTCGCGACGTCCGACCCGGAGCTGGCGCAGCGGATGGCCGCCTTCCAGCAGGAGCTCGCCGCGACCGCGCAGGCCAAGGACACCGCGCTGCAGCAGCGACTGGCCGAATAGGCCCGCGCCCCAGCGGAGCCTGGGCTGACACGCGCCGGAGATCAGGGTGGAACCAGGGACGACCCCTACGGCGGTGCCGGAACCGCGTCCGTAGGCTGGCGAAATGACGCTGGCCGCCGTTCGTGACCGACTGCGGTCGCGCCCGGTGATCGCGGCTCTGATCGTCGTCGTCCTTGCCGTGGCCATCGCCGTGATCGCCACGGTCAACGCCCAGCCGAAGATCCACACCAGGTCGCAGTTCGTCGCCGGCACGCCCGAGGGCAGGACGTCGGTCGAGCTGGACACCACGCTGTACCTGCCGGAGAAGACGCCCGCGCCGGCGATCCTGCTCGCCCACGGCTTCGGCAGCACGAAGGCCAACGTGGCCGGCGAGGCGCGGACGCTTGCGCGCCACGGCTACGTCGTGCTGACCTACACCGCACGCGGGTTCGGCCTGTCCGGCGGCTCGATCCACCTCGACGCACCGAACTACGAGGTGCACGACGCCAGCCTGCTCGTCACCTACCTGACCGGACTGCCGCAGGTGGCGCGCAAGGACGGCAAGGCCCGCATCGCGGTCGCCGGCGGCTCGTACGGCGGGGCGCTCGCGCTGCTGCTCGCCGGCACCGACAAGCGGATCGAGGCCGTCGGTGCCGACATCACCTGGAACGACCTGACGCACGCGCTGTTCCCCAACGGTGCCGGCACCACGCCGGGCGTGTTCAAGAAGCTGTGGGCCGGGTACCTGTTCCAGTCCGGTCTGGGTCTTGCCGGTGCGACGAACAACGGCTGCGGGCGGTTCGCCGCCGACGTGTGCGCCGGCTACCAGCGCGCCGCCAGCACCGGCCGTCCTGACGCGACGCTGCTCGCATTGCTCAACGCCTCCAGTCCGGCCACCGTGCTGAGCAAGATCACCGCGCCGACGCTGCTGACGCAGGGCGAGCAGGACTCTCTGTTCCCGCTGTCCGAAGCCGATGCGAACGCGCGCGGCATCGCGGCGAACGGCACGCCGGTGCGGGTGATGTGGCGGACCGGCGGGCACGACTCCGGCGAGGGCGAGGGCGAGGCGACCAGCGCGTTGATCGGCTGGCTGGGTGCGGTCTTCGGCAAGGGTGTCCACGGCGCGCAGACGTTCCGGATCGACCAGCCCGGCGCGACGATCTCGTCCGATCAGGGCGGTGCCGTGGCGCAGTCGCTGGACGTCGCCGGCTATCCCGGGATCGACGGCCGGCAAGAGCACACGACGCGCGTGGCGGTGTCCGGTCGGCCGCAGACGATCTCGGCCCCGGCAGGCGGCAACCCGGCGGCGATAACCGCGCTGCCGGTCCTCGGTTCGCTGCTGAGTCAGGCCGGCGCGTTCGGCGTCGGCGCGCAGCTGACGCGGTTGCCCGGCCAGGTTGCGACGTTCAGGTCCGCACCGTTGCCGAACAGCGAGTTCGTCGCGGGCGGATCGTCCGTGCAGCTCACGGTCACCGCGCGGCATGGCGGTGACGCAACGCTGTTCGCCGCGCTGCGCGACATCGGGCCGGACGGCTCGGACACGCTGCCGGCCAATCTCGTCCAGCCGCTCTACCTGACCGGGCTGAAGCCGGGCGTCGCGCAGACGGTCACCGTCCGGCTGCCCTCGATAGTGCAGGAGGTCTCGGCGCGGCACCGGCTCGCGCTCACCGTCTCGACCACCGATCTCGCCTACCAGCTGCCGGCCGATCCGCGCGAGTACACGATCGGGCTCGGCGAGCAGGACACCCTGAGCGTGCCGACCGTCAGCGGGTCGCTGAACCGGGCGGGCACACCGCTGGCCTGGCTCATCACCGGGATCGCCGTCGCACTGGTCATCGTCGCGGGCGTGTGGCTGGTGCTGCTGCGACGGCGCCGGTCGCTGCACCACGATCCCGAGCTCACCGGCGTCCCGGTCGTCATCTCCGATCTGGTCAAGGAGTACGGCGACGGCTATCGCGCGGTTGACGGGGTGAGTTTCCGCGTCGAGCTCGGCCAGGTCGTCGGCCTGCTCGGCCCGAACGGCGCGGGCAAGACCACGGCGCTGCGCGTCCTGGTCGGGCTGATCACCCCGACGTCCGGATCGATCCACGTGTTCGGTGACCCGGTGGCTCCCGGCGCTGCGGTGCTGGCGCGGATCGGCGCGTTCATCGAGGGACCCGGGTTCCTACCACACCTGACCGGCTGGGAGAACCTGCGGCTGTTCTGGGCCGCCACCGGGCGTCCGGACGACGAGGCCGACTTCGACACCGCGCTGCAGATCGCCGGCCTGGACCACTCGATGACGCGGCGGGTCAGGACCTACAGCCACGGTATGAAGCAGCGTCTCGGCATCGCGCAGGCGATGCTCGGCCTGCCCGAGGTGCTTGTGCTCGACGAGCCGACGAACGGCCTGGACCCGCCGCAGATCGCCGAGATGCGTGAGGTGCTGCAGGCCTACGCCAGAAGCGGGCGGACCGTGGTGGTGTCCAGCCACCTGCTCGCCGAGGTCGAGCAGACCTGCACGCACGTGGTCGTCATGCACAAGGGCAAGCTCGTCGCCGCGGGCTCGGTGACCGAGGTTGCCGGGTCCGGTGGGGTGCAGCTGTCCGTCGACGATCCGGGCCGCGCTGCGGAGATCCTGACCGAGGCCGGCCTCGCCGTCGAGACCGTCCCGGCCCGGCGTGCCCTCGAGGACGTCTTCCTTGACCTGGTAGGGGATGAAGCCCTGTGACTGCCCCGACTCGCAAGGGCGTGCACGCGCGCCTCGAGCAGCTGCCGCCGGGCTCGCCGCCCGACTTCCGCCCCGGACGCACGCTGCGGCTGCGCGTCGAGTTCGTCCGCCAGCTCAAGCGCCGCCGCACGCAGTTCGCACTGCTGCTCGTGCTGGTGCTGCCGATCGTGGTCGCGCTCGCGTTCAAGCTCGGCGGATCGCCCACCCGCGAGAGCAGCGGACCGACGCTGATCGACCTTGCGACGACAGGTGGTTCCAACTTCACGCTGTTCGTCGAGTTCGCCGCGAACACGTTCCTGCTGGTGGTGCTGGTCGCGCTGTTCTGCGGCGACACGGTGGCCAGCGAGGCGAGCTGGGCTTCGCTGCGCTACCTGCTGGCGATGCCCGTGCCCCGCGCCAGGCTGCTGCGGCAGAAGTTGATCGTCGCCCTGTCGCTGAGCTTTGCCGCCAACCTGCTGCTGCCCGTGTGGAGCTTCGCAGTCGGGACGGTGCTCTTCGGCGGCGCGCCCGCGAAGTCGCCCACCAGTGGCTCGTTCACCCTGGCCGCTTCGCTCGACCGGCTGCTGATCGTCGTGCTGTACATCTGCGGCCAGCTGCTCGTGGTCGCCGCGCTCGCGTTCCTGCTGAGCGTGACCGTCGACAACCCGCTCGGTGCGGTGGGCGGGGCGACGATGCTGGTCGTGCTCTCCAACATCATCGACCAGATCACCGCGCTGGGCCGGTACCGCAAGTACCTGCCGACGCACTTCCAGTTCTCCTGGCTGGACGCGCTCGGGCCGAAGGTGGTCTGGGACGACATGCTGCGCGGCACCGGCGTGGCCCTGATCTACGCCGCGGTCTTCCTCGCTGTTGCCTGGCTGCGCTTCGACCGCAAGGACGTCACCAGCTGAGCCGCCGCTCAGCCGCGCTGTCTGGCCCGGTACGCGGCCACGTTCACCCGGTTGCCGCAACCCCGCTCGCAGAAGCGACGCGAGCGGTTCTTGGACAGGTCCACCAGCACGTCGTCGCAGTCATCGGCCGCGCACACGCGCAGCCGCTCCAGCTCGCCGAGACGGATGACGTCGACCACGGCCATCATCGCCTCGACGGCCATCCGGTCGGCCAGCGGCGCGTCTGCGGACGTCGCGTGCAGGTGGTAGTCCCAGGCGTCGTGCTTGACCAGTTGTGGCATGGCTTGTGCCTCGCGCAGCAGGGCATTGACGATCTCGACGGTGCCGTCCTCGTCCTGCTCCCACAGCCGGCGCAGCCGAGGACGGAGCGCGCGCACGGCATCCAGTTCCTTGCGATCGTGCAGCCGTGCGCCGGTCCACCCCCACTCGTCGACGAACGCATCGAGGGCGGCGACGTCGGCCAGTTCGTCCTCGGCAGCGGCCGTGTTGACCAGTGCGGCTGCTGCCGCGAGCGCTACTTCGGTGTCATGAGCAAAAAGCACTTGACCCCTTTCTGACCCACTCGTAGCCTGTCAGGAGCATATTCGAGTTTACCAATTACAGGCTGGAAGTGGGGTGTCGGCGATGCGAGCAGCGGGAGCGAGCGGGCTGGGCCTCGCCGCGCTGTCGGCCTCGACGTTCGGCACCTCCGGCTCGTTCGCGACCGCGCTGATGGGCTCGGGTTGGACACCCGGCGCGGCCGTGACGGTTCGGGTCGCCGCGGCGGCGCTGATGCTGACCGTTCCGGCTCTCCTGCAGCTGCGGGGACGGTGGGGATTGCTGCGCCGGAGCCTGCCAGCCGTCATCGCGTACGGCCTCGTCGCCATCGCCGGCTGCCAGCTGTTCTTCTTCAACGCCGTCGAGCACCTGTCCGTCAGCGTGGCGCTGCTGCTCGAGTACTCCGGCACGATGCTGGTGGTCCTCTGGCTCTGGCTGCGGCACTCGCAGCGGCCACGCCGGCTGACCGTGCTCGGCGGGCTGATCGCCATCGCCGGCCTGGTGCTCGTGCTCGACCTGACCGGGAACCAGCGTGCTGACCTCGTCGGCGTCCTGTGGGGTGCCACGGCGGCGGCCGGCCTGGCCGTGTACTTCGTGCTGTCCGCGCGGATCGACGACCTGCTGCCGCCGATCGTGATGGCGTGGGCCGGCATGGTCGTCGGGGGGATCGCGCTCGGCGTGTTCGGACTGACCGGCTTGATCGGCTTCGGCGCCTCGACGAGTGACGTCGACTTCGCCGGCCACCGGACGAGCTGGCTGGTCCCGGTCGTCGGGCTGTCCCTCGTCGCCGCGGTGATCGCGTACACCGCCGGGATCGGTGCGGCCCGCCGGCTGGGCGCGAAGGTGGCCTCGTTCGTCGGCCTGACCGAGGTGCTGTTCGCGGCGCTGTGGGCCTGGCTGCTGATCGGTCAGCGGCCCACGCTGCTGCAGGGGATCGGCGGGCTGGTCGTGCTCGCCGGGATCGCGCTGGTCCGTGCCGACGAGCCCGCGATCGAGATGGAGCTGACCGGGACCGAGCCGACCGGGACCGAGCCGACCGGGACCGAGCCGACCGGGTCGCAGTTGCCGGTGGCCACCGCGCCCTAGGCTGACGTGGTGCCAGTGCCGCCCGACGCCCGCACGGTGACCGTGGCCGCTGAACGGCTGCGCGGTTGGCTGGCCGGCTTCGCGCAGCGGCACGGCGAGGTGTTGACGGTCGCCGGACCGGAGCTCGTCGAGCTGAACGGAGCGGACGGCGCCCGCGCGTGGATCGACGTCCCTTTCCCACCGCTGGACGGCGACCTGGCCGAGCACGTCGAGCGCCGCCGCCGTGTCGGTGTCGTACTGGTGCGGCGCGGCGGTCATGCGGCCGGCGTGTTCGACGGCCACAGGCTCGTCGCGTCCAAGGTCGACTCGTCCTACGTGCAGGGGACGACGAAGGCCGGCGGCTGGTCGCAGCAGCGGTACGCGCGACGCCGGGCCAACCAGTCCCGAGCCGCGTTCGCCGACGCGGCCGACGTCGCTGCGCGGATCCTGCTGCCGGAGGTGCGAGCCCTGGACGCGGTCGCGCGCGGCGGTGATCGCCGGGCCCTCGACGAGGTGCTCGCCGATCCGCGGCTGGCGCCGGTCGCCGTGCTGGTCACCGGGCCGTTGCTGGCCGTCCCCGACCCGCGGCTGAAGGTGTTGCAGGCGACGCCCGAGCAGTTCCTCGCCGTCCGGATCACGCTGACGCCGTGAATACCCCTGCAACCACAGGGGAAGGTGCCTGTGGGGGTATTCACGCGGCCAAGCGAAGCTACTGGCGGCCGAGGGCGCGGTAGGTCCAGCCGGCGGTGCGCCATTGGACCGGGTCGAGCGCGTTGCGTCCGTCGACGAGGTTGCGGTGCCGGACGTGCTGGGCCAGTGCGTGCGGTGACAGTTGTTTGAACTCGGCCCACTCGGTCAGCAGCATGATGACGTCGGCGCCGGTGACTGCCTGGCTGGTCGATTCGGCGTAGGTCAGTTCGGGGTGCATGCGGCGGGCGTTGTCCAGGGCCTGCGGGTCGTAGAC
>JBOGDQ010000302.1:0-4795 GCA_050742975.1 Jatrophihabitantaceae bacterium | reverse complement strand
CCTCACGGCGTCGCCGGGGGATTTTTAGAGCATCTCGTTCATCTCGCCGACGACGCCGTCCTCCTCGCCGCCGACGACGCCGATCTCCAGCTCCAGGACGATCTTGGCCGCAGCCGCCCTGGCCAGCAGCTCGTCGGCGATCTGCAGGTTCTCCTCGAGCTCGATCGCCGAGCCGTCCCACATGTGCGACTGGAACAGCGGCTCCTTGCCCGCGTCCACCCGCTGCTGCGAGATCGCGATCAGCGGGCGGACGTAGCCGTCCAGCTTGTCCTTCTGGCAGTGGTCGGTGTGCAGCGCGACGTGGATCGGGTACCTGGCCGCGACGACATGCGCGAACTCGGCCAGCGCGACCGCGCCCGTGACCATGTCCTTGACGTGCGTGCCGGACGCGAACTCCGCGCCACCGGTCGAGACCTGGACGATGCCGTCGCTGCCCGCGTCGGCGAATCCGCGCAGCGCCGCGTTGAGCGACTCCGAGGACGTCACGTTGATGGCCGGATAGGCGAACCCACCGCTGCGCGCGCGGTCGAGCATGTCGGCGTAGATCTCTGGGGTGGCGATGGGCATCGGGCAGCTCCTGACGGGCTTCGACACAGACGGACTAGAGAACCCGCCCAGTATCGCGCACCGCGCGGCGCCGGAACCGCTCAGCCGTCCTTGGTCCGCTTGTCCGACTGCAGCTCGCCGAGCGCGGCACCCAGCGCGTCGTCGCTGGAGGAGGCCGCCTGCGCGTTCGCCCGCTGCAGTTCGAGGTACACCTCTTCGCGGTGCACGCCCACCGAGCGCGGTGCCTGGATCCCGATGCGCACGGCGTCACCGCGCACCTCGATCACCGAGATCACGATGTCGTCACCGACGATCACGTTCTCGCCGACTCGACGGGTCAGGATCAGCACACCTGCGAGCCTAGGCCATCGCTACGGGCGGACGAGCGGCTCGCGCATCGGCAGGCCCTCGTCGTCGAGGATGACCTGGACGGCCTTCCCGGTCGAGGGGGCCACCGCGATCGGCGCGCGCAGGTTGGCCGTCGCGTCGCTCAGGCCGGTGCCGAGCGTCAGCACGAGGAAAAGGTCGACGTCGTCGGATCCGAGGACCGCGCCGATCGAGTCGTCCACGTCGGGACGGTAGTCGGCGAAGAACGCGCCGGCCGGGGTGAGCACGAAGCGCAGGCTGGGGTCCTGCACCGAGCGCAGCGAGTAGAGCAGCCCGTCCGGGTCGATCCCGGCCAGCAGGTACTCCTCCTCGGAGGCGAACCCCGGCAGCGGCTCCACGAACCGCAGCTGCGTGGTGCGTTCCATCATCGTTGTCATCGTCCGCCCGTTCAGTGCAGGAAGTCGAGCAGCGACGTCTGGCGGATGCTCGCCATGGTCTGCAGCGCGGCCTGGTAGTTGGTGTTCGCCGTCGTGACCTGGACCGCCATCTGGGCGATGTCGATGTCCTGGATGTCGGAGAGCTGGGACTGGGTGCTCAGCGTGGTCGTCGCCTGTGCGGTCTGCGTCGTCTGCACGCGCTTGTACGTCGCGCCCTCGGCGGCCTGTGCACTGCTGACCGTGGCGAGCGCCGAGCCCAGCGAACCGAGGTCGGTGCTGAGCGTCGCCGAGTTGCCGCTGCGCAGCGCCGTCGAGATGTTGCCGAGCAGCGTGAACAGGTCGCTGCCGGTCGTCGTGTCACCGAAGACCTGCGGTCCGGTCTGGTTGATCTGCACGGTCGACTGCGGACCCACCGCTCTCATGACTGCCCCCGAATCGCCGACGTAGCTCCCGCTCGCGTCGTAAGCCGTTGCCCCCGCGGTCGTCCCGCCGAAGACCGGCCGCCCGTTGTACGTGGTGTTGGCCACCGAGATCAGCGACTTGCGGATCGAGTCGATCTGATCGGCGATGGCGCCGGCCGACGAGCCCGTGCTCGCGCCGGTGTTCAGGCCCTGGACGACCAGCGTCTGGGCGCTCTGGGTGAGCGTGACAATCTGCTTGTACGCCGTGTCGGACGCGGTCATCCAGCCGAGCGCGTCGGTGGAGCTGGAGTCGTACGCGGTGCCGCGCGAGAGGTCGGCCCGCAGTTGCAGCGCCCGCACCGTGCCGGACGGGTCGTCCGACGGTGTGGTGATCTGCTTGCCGCTGGACAGCTTGGCCTGCAGCGCCGCCAGCCGCGAGGCCGCCGATTCCACCCCGGCCAGCGTGCCGTAGCTCGCCGACCCTTCCGTCACGCGAATCATCACGTCAGGCCCACCATTCCGGTGTGGTTGATCAACGTGTCGAGCATCGAATCCATCGTCGTGAGCACGCGGGACGAGGCCTGGTACGCGCGCTGGTAGGTGAGCATGTTGCTGACCTCCTCGTCGTAGTTGACGCCGGACACCGACGTCCGCTGCGAGTCGACCGACGTGGTGACCGAGGCTTGGGTGGCCTGCTGCTGCTGGGCGAGCGAGCTGGCGGAGGCGACGTTGCCCACGAGCGAGGCGTAGACGTGATCGGCGCTCGCCGGGTCGGCGCCGAGGGCCGAGGCTGCGAGGGCGTTCGAGCCGTCCAGGTTGCCGCCAGGCGTCTTCGAGGCCGCGATCAGGTTGGGGTCGGTGATGGCGACCGTGATCCCGGCGGCGCCGGTTCCGGTGAACATCGGCGTGCCCGCGTTCCCGGCCAGGTCGTAGCCACCGGTCTGCGCGCTGTTGACGGTGCTCGCGAGGGTGTTGGCCACGGAGTCCAGCTGGGACTGGTAGTTCGGGATGGTCACGGTGAGCCCGGTGACGTTCGCCGCTGCGGAGCCGCCGGTGAGCGTGACGGCGGTGCCGCCGACGCTGACCTGGTAGGAGGAGTCGACCGTAAGCGTGTTGGCCGTGGTCCCGGACACCAGCGACTGGCCGCCGACCGTGACGTCGGCCGAGCCGTTGACGTTGATCGTGGCGGTGCCGCCGACGAGTGTGCTGAGCTGGCCGAGCACCTGATCGCGCTGGTCCAGCAGCGAGTTCACGTTCGCGCCCGTCGCCGTCCCGATGGCGATCTGCGAGTTGAGCGTGGTCAGCTGCGAGGCGGCGGAGTTGGCGGCGGCCAGGCTCTGGTTCAGCGACTGCGACGTGCTCGCGGCGGCGTCGGACAGGGACGTGGTCATCGAGTTGAGCGTGCTGGCCACGGTCGCCGCGCTCTGCAGCAGGACCGTCCGCGGCGCTTCCGAACCGGGATCGTTCGCCACCGGCGTCCAGGCGGCCCAGAAGTCGTTCAGCTGCTTGCCCAGGCCGGTGTCGCTCGGCTCGGGAAAGACGTTCTCGATCGTCGAGAGCTGGGCGGCGTTCGCGTCGGCCGCGGCACCGCGTGAGTGCTCGGTGCGGGCGCGGGCGTCCAGCACCGGATCGGTGAGCCGGGCGGTGCCCACGACAGTGACCCCGCCGAGACCGGCCGGCCGGGTGTAGATCGACGGCACGCCGGCGACGCCGTCCATCGTCGCCTGCTCGGACGCCTGGCGGGTGTAGCCGGGCGTGTTCGCATTCGCGATGTTCTGCGACACGACGTCCAGGCCGTACCGGGCGGTGCCGATCGAGTTGGCCGCCTGCTGGATCCCGCCGAAGGTCGATGACACGCTCAGGCCTGCGCGTCCAGGAGGAACGATCGACCGGTAGCGCCGTAGCTCACCGCACCGCCGGTAGCGTCATAACCGGCGACGGCGTCGCCCAGGCGATCGAGCGTCTCGCGGATGGCGTTGGACCCGGCGTGCAACAGCCGGCGGTTCTCGGCTGCGACCGCCTCGATCTCGGCGACGAGTGAGCGCAGCGCGGTCCGGTGTTCGATGAGCACCAGCGGCCAGGGCTCGGGCGCGGTCGAGGCGAGCTCGGCGAGCGTAGTCGCCATGGGCAGGTTCAGCCGCTCGGCCAGCGTCTCGACCTGTACCGCCCGCACCACCTCGGCGAGCTGCAGTCGCTCCGTCGCGGCGCGGACCTCTTCGTCGGCCCGGTTGAGCCAGCGGGTCGAGCCCGCGGCCAGCACGAGCTGCTCCTCGATGAGCCTGAAGAGCAGATGGTCGAGCATCTCGCGCTCGTTCCACAGCACACTGGCGACCTCGGCAAGAACATCGCTGTCGTCCGCCGCGATGGCGGCCCCGCTCGGCAACTTCGACATGCCCCAACGATCGGCCGGCACCGCTCGAAACTGAGCAAAGCGACGAATCCTGGCTCGAGTGATCGAGAAATCTGCGCCGGTAATCCCCGCTTATGCCCGAAATGCCGGGCACCGATTCAGGATTGATCGAGATCAGGACTTGCGTTCGGCGTACCTGATGTGTGAGGTTACTTCACATCGATCTAACATGAGCTCGAAGATCGAACCGGTGCAGGTGCCTACGGGCACTCGTACTGGGGCCGGCGGGGGAAACACCGGTTCGGACACGCCTTACGTCCGACATCTGCGGTACCCCGAGGAGGACCAGCCATGACGGCTGCGGTGACCCAGCGCGAACGTTCGTCCAGCACAGATGTCGACGAACTGGTGCGCAGCCACCTACCCCTGGTCGGCCATCTCGTTCGCGAGATGCTCGGCCGCGTTCCCGCGCACGTCAATCGGGACGACCTGATCTCGGCCGGCATGCTCGCGCTGGTCACCAGCGCGCAGGGCTACGACCCGACGCGTGGCGTGCCGTTCGGTCGCTTCGCCGCCATTCGGATCCGTGGCGGGCTGACCGACGAGCTGCGGACGATGGACTGGGCCAGCCGGGCGGTGCGCGGCAAGGCCCGCGAGATCGACACGGTCCGCAACGAACTCGCGGCGACGCTCGGCCGGACCCCCGAACGCGCCGAGATCGCGCAGACCATGGG
>JBOGDQ010000301.1:0-19794 GCA_050742975.1 Jatrophihabitantaceae bacterium | reverse complement strand
CGGCGTGCGCAGCTCGTGCGAGGCGTCGGCCATGAACTGGCGCATCCGCCGCTCGCTGTCCAGCCGCGCGGCGAACTGGGTCTCGACCGTCGACAGCAGCGTGTTCATCGACTCGGCCAGCTTGCCGACCTCGGTCCCCGGATCGGTGACCGGGACCCGTCGCTCCAGGCCGCTGCCGGACGGGGACAGCTCGGCCGCCACGTCCTGCGCGGTGCTCGTCACCCGGTGCAGGTGGCGCAGGCTGAACCGCACGCCCAGCGCCGTGGCCACCAGCGCAAGCGTCACCGCCGACGCGCCGATCACGAGCTCCAGCTCGACCAGCCGATTCAGCGTCGCGGTGAGCTCGTCGGTGGGCAGGCCGGTGACGATGTACAGCTCCCCGAACGGGGTCGCGATGCGGTGCGCGCTGACCCGGAGCTGCTGCCCGTCGGTGGTGCTCACCGTGTCCGGCGAGTCGGTGTCCTTGACCAGATCCACCGCGGCGGCCGAACTCAAGTGCATGACCTCGACGCCCGTATTGCTGACGTTCGCCCCGATGACCGTGGAGGGCGCACCGTCGGGCGTGAGGACCGCGATCCAGACCTTCTGATTGCCCCGGAAGAGCGCGTTCGCGTCCGGCGTCGGGCGATGATCGGTGAGCTGGGCCTGCGCGGTCGCGGCATTGTTGACCGCGATCGGGATGAGCTGCTGATCGAGCCGCGAGTACAGGAAGGACCGCAGCGCGAAGTAGGTGCCGGCGCCGGCCGACAGCACCACGATGACGACGAGCACGACCACGCCGGTGACGAGGCGGCCAGTCAGGCTGCGCGGCAGGAACCGCCACCGGCGAGCGGGTGTCGCGTCCACGGTCGGCGGCTCGGCCGGCGTCCAGTGCCCGTTCCAGCCGGGCGGCGGCACGGGCGGCACAGGCCGCACAGGCGGCGGGTTCTGCGGGCTCGGCGGCGCGGCCGGTGTGGCGGGCACCGGGCCGGTCATGAACTCGACTGTCTGCTCGTTATCCATACGAACTCAAGGGTGACACGAGCAGGCGTGCGCGAGCTAAGCCCGGGACTCAGACGCGCGGCGCCTTGATCACGTACCCCGCGCCGCGGACGGTGTGGATCAGCTTCGGGTCGACCGAGTCGATCTTCTTGCGCAGGTAGCCGATGTACAGCTCGACGATGTTCGACTGGCCCTGGAAGTCGTACTTCCACACGCGGTCCAGGATCTGCGCCTTGGACAGCACGACCCGCTCGTTGCGCATGAGGTAGCGCAGCAGCTCGAACTCGGTGGCGGTCAGGTGCACCTCGACGCCGGCGCGCGTGACCTCGTGGCTGTTCTCGTCCAGCTCCAGGTCGGCCACGTGCAGCACGCCGTCGCGGGCGTCCTCCGGCGCGGAGCGGCGCAGCACCGCGTGCACCCGGGCGAGCAGCTCCTCGACGCTGAACGGTTTCACCACGTAGTCGTCGGCGCCCGCACGCAGGCCGCCGATGCGGTCGTTCGCCGTGTCGCGTGCGGTCAGGAAGATGACGGGGACCTGCGAGCCGGCCGCGCGCAGGTTTTGCAGCACACCCAGACCGTCCAGGCCCGGCATCATCACGTCGAGCACGATCAGGTCAGGATCGCTCTCGGCCACCTTGCTCAGCGCCGTCGTTCCGTTGTCGGCGGTCAGCGTCTCGAAACCGTCGAACCGCAGGGCCGACGAGACGAGATGGGTGACGTTGTCCTCGTCGTCGACGACGAGGACCCGCCGCTTGGTAACCGGCGTTGCCGTGGCTGAACTCATGACGCTGCTCCCTGTGTCCCTCTTCGGTCCGGACTGTAGCCAGCCTGAGCGTGCACCCTGAGCAGCACCTAGGGGAAATCTGTGAATCTGGTAGGTAAGTTAGGCCTGCCGTATCGAGGCGGGCCCCTCGCGCCGCCTGCCGATCGGGCCGTGGACGTGCTCGCCGGAGACGGGCAGCAGGCAGATCACCAGCGCGATCAAGGAGGTCACCGCCAGCAGCACCGGGATTCCGGGCGGCCCGGTGGTGGAGTCGATCACGAAGTCGACGGCCGTGACCAGGGTGGCCAGCTGGCCGAGCGCGAACGGCCAGCGGCGGTGCCGGTTCAGGAACCAGACGAGCGTCAGCGTCACCAGGACGAACAGGACGACCGCGATGATCCCGGCCAGCAGCTCACCATGCTTGCTGCCGGTGATGTCCGGCGGCTGGACGGGGTGCACGGTGCCGTGGGCGATGAACAGGACCGAGTACACGGCGAGCAGCGGCAGCGGGGCCACGCCCAGCGCGATCGCCGCGACGACCGGACCCGCGGTCGGCCGGGGTGCGTCGTCCTCCATGGCGGAGACGTTACGTGAGGACGGCGGCGCAGGCGCGCTATCGGACGGCACCCACGCGCGCTATCGCACGGTGATGCCGTCGGCGCGCAGCGCGTCCTTGACGGCACCGATGCTCAGGTCGCCGAAGTGGAACACGCTCGCCGCCAGCACCGCGTCCGCGCCGGCCCGGACGGCGGGTGCGAAGTCGGCCGGCTTGCCCGCTCCCCCGCTGGCGATCACCGGGACGTGGACCGCCGCGCGCACCAGAGCGATCAGCTCGAGGTCGTACCCGTCCTTCGTGCCGTCGGCGTCCATCGAGTTGAGCAGGATCTCGCCCGCACCGCGCTCGGCCGCCTCGCGCGCCCACGCGACCGCGTCGACGCCGGTGCCGCGCCGGCCGCCGTGGGTGGTGACCTCGAACCCGCTCGCGGTCGGGTCGGCGCCGTCACGCACCCGGCGAGCGTCGACGGACAGCACGAGCACCTGGCGACCGAACCGGGTCGCGATCTCGGTCAGCAACTCCGGACGGGCGATCGCCGCGGTGTTGACGCCCACCTTGTCCGCGCCGGCGCGGAGCAGGGCGTCAACGTCCCCGACACTGCGGACCCCTCCGCCGACCGTGAGCGGGATGAACACCTGCTCGGCCGTGCGCCGAACCACCTCGTACGTCGTCTCGCGCCCCGACGAGGACGCCGTGATGTCGAGGACCGTCAGCTCGTCCGCGCCCTGCTCGTCGTAACGGCGGGCGAGCTCGGCCGGGTCGCCCGCGTCGCGTAGCCCGGTGAAGTTGACCCCCTTGACCACCCGGCCGGCGGCGACGTCCAGACACGCGATAACACGAACCGCGACGCTCACCAGGTCAGCTCGCGACCGCAGCCAGGGCCTCGGGCAGCGTGAACGCTCCTGCGTACAAGGCCTTTCCGACGATCGCGCCCTCGACCGTCCGCCCGCCGTCCAGCCGCAGCGAGGCGATCGCGCGCAGATCGTCGAGCGAGGACACGCCGCCGCTGGCCACGACGGCGGCGAGCGTACGCGTGCAAACGTCGCGCAGCAGCGCCAGGTTCGGCCCGGTCAGCGTGCCGTCGCGGTGCACGTCGGTGACGACGTAGCGCGCGCAGCCGTCGGCGTCCAGACGGGCCATCGTCTGCCAGAGATCGCCGCCCTCCTGGGTCCAGCCGCGGGCGGCCAGCGTCGTACCGCGGACGTCGAGGCCGACCGCGATCCGGTCGCCGTGCCTCGCGATCGCGGCCCGCACCCAGTCCGGCGCCTCGAGCGCGGCCGTCCCGAGATTGACCCGCGCCGCTCCGGTGGCCAGCGCGGCCTCGAGCGAGGCGTCGTCGCGGATGCCGCCGGACAGCTCCACCTTGACGTCCAGCTTGCCGACCACGCCCGCGAGCAGGTCGCGGTTGCTGCCGCGCCCGAACGCGGCGTCGAGGTCGACCAGGTGGATCCACTCGGCCCCGCCGCTCTGCCAGGCCAGGGCCGCCTCCAGGGGGTCCCCGTAGGACGTCTGCGACCCGGCCTCCCCCTTGACCAGGCGCACGGCGGCGCCGTCGGCTACGTCGACAGCGGGCAGCAGCACGAGCGTCACTTGCGACTCCGATCGGACGTCAGCTTGACCAGGACCGGGCCGGCCACCAGCAGGATCAGTGCCATTCCCAGCACGGCTCTGATCGAGCCGGTCAGCACGTAGACCACCACGAACAGCACGAGGGACAGCGTCGCCAGCACCGCGCGGTCCTCGGTCCGGCGCCGGCCAGGAGCACTCTGCCAGAGGCGCAGCCGCCGCCAGCGCAGCGCGCGGAGATCACGGCGGGCCCGCTCGAGCGACTCGCGCTGGCGACGGGCCTGATCATTCGCAGCCCGCCGCACGGCTGCGGCCTCGCGTTCGGCGCGGGCCAGCGCCCGCTGGCGGCTCACAGCGTGCCGACCCAGTTCTCGAGCAGCGCCGAGCCGGCGTCACCGGACTTCTCCGGATGGAACTGCGTGGCGCTGACCGGGCCGTCCTCGACCGCCGCGACGAACTCCTCGCCGTGCTTGGCGTGCGTGACCCGACCCGGGGCGGTGTGCGCCGCGTACGAGTGCACGAAGTAGAACCGCGTGCCGACGGCGAGCCCGGCGAACAGCACCGAACCCTCCGGCGGTGCAACGGTGTTCCAGCCCATGTGCGGCAGGATCGGCGCGTCCAGCTGCTCGACCCGCCCGGCCAACACGCCGAGCCCGCCGGTCTCGACCCCGTGCTCGAAACCGGCGGCGAACAGCACATGCATGCCGACGCAGATCCCCAGCACCGGTCGGCCGGCCGCGACGCGTTCGGTCACGATCTCCCCGCCGTCGATCGCGGCCAGGCCGGCCATGCACGCGGCGAACGCGCCGACCCCAGGCACGACCAGACCGTCGGCCTCGATCGCTGCGGACCGGTCGGCCGTGACGGTGACGTCCGCCCCGACCCGTTCGAGCGCGCGCTGCGCCGAGCGCAGGTTGCCCGATCCGTAGTCGAGGACGACGACCCTGCTCAGAGCACGCCCTTGGTGGACGGGACACCTTCGACACGCGGGTCGATCTCCACGGCGGCACGCAGCGCGCGGGCCACCGCCTTGTACTGCGCCTCGGTGATGTGGTGCCAGTCGCGGCCGGCGTTCACGTTGATGTGCAGCGCGATCGCCGCATGGTGGGTGAACGACTCGAATACGTGGCGGGTCAGCGTCGTCGCGTAGTGCGGGCCGATCGTGGGCGGCGCGCCGGCCGGTTCGTTGTGCACGAGGTAGGGACGGCCGGACAGGTCGACGGCGGCCGAGACGAGGCACTCGTCCATCGGGATCGTCGCGTCGCCGAAGCGGCGGGTGCCGGCCTTGTCGCCGGCGGCCTCGGCGAACGCCTGCCCGAGCGCGATCGCGGCGTCCTCGACGGTGTGGTGCCCGTCGATGTGCAGGTCGCCCTCGACGTGGACGGTCAGGTCGAACAGGCCGTGCTTGCCGAACGAGGACAGCATGTGGTCAAAGAACCCGATGCCGGTCGCGACGTCGGTGCGGCCGACCCCGTCGAGATCGATCTCGACGAGCACCTTCGTCTCTGCGGTCGCCCGCTCTATCTGGCCGGTCCTAGCCATTGCGTACCTCTTCCAGTGCTCGCTCGAACGCCGCCATCTCCTCGGCCGTCCCGACGGAGACCCGAAGCCAGCCGTCCGGGCCAGTCTCGCGGATCAGCACGCCGCGGTCGAGCAGGCCCTGCCACACCGCGTGCCGATCCTCGAACGTCCCGAACAGCACGAAGTTGGCGTCCGAGTCCGCGGCCCGCAGCCCGCTCGCCCGCAGCCACTCGACGGTGCGGTCGCGCTCGGCGCGCAGCTCGGCAACGGAGGCCAGCAGTTCGTCGGCATGCGCAAGCGCAACCCGGGCCACCGCCTGCGACACTGCGGACAGGTGGTACGGCAGGCGCACGATGCGCAACGCGTCGATCACGGCGGGGTCGGCCGCCACGTAGCCAAGCCGACCGCCTGCGAGCGCGAAGGCCTTGCTCATCGTCCGGGTAACCAGCAGGCGGGGGTGATCAGGCAGCAGGGTGAGCGCGCTCGGCGTCCCCGAGCGGCGGAACTCCGCGTACGCCTCGTCGACCACGACCACACCGGGTGCGGCGTCGAGGATCGTCTCGATGATGTCGAGCGGCAGCGCGGTGCCGGTCGGGTTGTTGGGCGAGGCCAGCAGGATCACCGACGGCCGGTGCTCGGCGATGGCGGCCAGCGCGCCGTCGCGGTCGATCGAGAAGTCCTCCGCGCGGCGCCCGGTGACCCACCCCGTGTGCGTGTCACGCGCATACTCCGGGTACATCGAGTACGTCGGCGCGAACGACAGCGCGGTGCGCCCGGGACCGCCGAAGGCGAGCAGCACGTGCTGCATCACCTCGTTGGACCCGTTCGCCGCCCACACGTTCGCGACGCTCAGCCCGACACCGCCGTCGGCGACGAGGTACGAGGCCAGGTCGGCGCGCAGCGTCACCGCCTCGCGGTCCGGGTACCGGTTCAGCGTCCGTGCGACCTCCGCGACCGCCCGGGCGATGTCCTCGACGACCGCCTCGCCTGGCGGGTACGGGTTCTCGTTGACGTTCAGTGCCACCGCGACGTCGAGCTGCGGCGCGCCGTACGGCGACTGGCCGCGTAGTTCGTCCCGGAGCGGCAGGTCGTCCAGCGTCGTCATCGGTGCGGTAGCCGGACGGACACGGCGGCGCCGTGCGCGGGCAGGTCCTCGGCCGCCGACAGGGCGAGCACGTGCGGAGCGACCTCGATCAGGGCGTCCCGCGTGTACTCGACCAGGTGCACGCCCTTGAGGAACGACTGCACCGAGAGCCCCGAGGCGTGCCGCGCGGTGCAGCCGGTCGGCAGTACGTGGTTGGACCCGGCGCAGTAGTCACCGAGCGAGACCGGGGCGTGCGTGCCGACGAAGATGCAGCCGGCGTTGGTGACCCGCTCGGCCCACTTGCGCGCGTCCGCGGTGATGACCTCCAGGTGCTCGGCCGCGTACGCGTCGACGACGGCCAGCCCCTGCTCGAGATCGCGGACCAGCACCGTCGCCGACTGCTGACCGGACAGCGCCGCGGTGATCCGCTCGACGTGCTTGGTCAGCGCGAGCTGGCGTTCGATCTCGGCGTCGACGGCATCGGCAAGCTGCGTCGAGTCGGTGACCAGCACGGACGCGGCGAGCGTGTCGTGCTCGGCCTGGCTGATCAGGTCGGCCGCGACGTGGACCGGGTCGGCGGTCGAATCCGCGAGCACGGCGATCTCGGTAGGGCCGGCCTCGGCGTCGATGCCGACGATCCCCCGCACCAACCGCTTCGCCGCCGCGACATAGACGTTCCCGGGGCCGGTGATCACGTCGACCGGTTCGATGCCCGCAGCCAGATCCCCATATGCGGCAAGGGCGATCGCCTGCGCGCCCCCGACGGAGTACACCTCGTCGACGCCGAGCAGCGCGCACGCCGCAAGGATCGTCGGGTGCGGCCGCCCACCGAACTCCTTCTGCGCCGGCGAGAAGACCGCGATCGACGCGACGCCTGCGACCTGCGCGGGAACCACGTTCATGATCACGCTGGAGGGGTACACGGCCAGGCCGCCGGGCACGTACAGCCCGACGCGGCGCACCGGGACCCAGCGCTCGGTGACCGCGCCACCGGGGACGATCTGCGTCTGCACCGTCTCGCGACGCTGGGCCTCGTGGCCGATGCGGGCCCGCCGGATCGACTCGACCAGTGCGTCGCGAACGGCCGGGTCCAGGGCGGCGAGAGCGTCGGACAGGGCGGCTTCCGGCACGCGCGGCTCGGCGACATCGACCCCGTCGAAGCGCAGGGTGGCCTCGCGCGCCGCCGCGTAGCCGCGCTCGGCGATCGAGTTGACGACCGGCGTCACCGCCTCGACGGCCACGTTGACGTCGACAGCGGCCCGCGGCAGGACGCGGCGCAGGTCGGCCTGCTCGGCGGCGGTCAGATCAAGGCGGCGCAGCACCGGCCCAGTTTACGGGCCTGGGCGGGTCGGGTTCTTGCCGTGTGCGAAATGTGTCAGCGCGGTGTCAGCGCCCCGCGATAGCGTCGACCTGCGGCGCTGGTTCCGGCCATCGCCGTCGCCAGCATTGCAGACCGCATCGAAGCCGTACCGCCCGAGGAGGCGCTCCATGTCCGCCCCGCCCACGTCCACAGACACCAAGCTCGACGGTGCCGTCCTGAAGGTGGCTGGTGTCGTCGTCCTGGGCGCGATCATGTCCATCCTCGACATCACCGTGGTCAGCGTCGCGCTGCCGACGTTCCAGTCCGTCTTCCACACCAGCTACGCCAACGTCGCCTGGACCATGACCGGCTACACGCTGGCACTGGCCACCGTGATCCCACTGAGCGGCTGGGCCGCTGACCGGTTCGGCACGAAGCGGCTGTACATGACGGCGCTGATCCTGTTCGTCATGGGCTCGGTGCTGTGCAGCACGGCATGGAACGTGGGTTCGCTGATCAGCTTCCGGGTGCTGCAGGGTCTGGGCGGCGGCATGCTCATGCCGGTCGGCATGACGATCATGACGCGGGCGGCGGGACCGGACCGCGTCGGTCGGGTGATGGCCGTGCTCGGCGTGCCGATGCTGCTGGGGCCGATCGCCGGGCCGATCCTCGGTGGCTGGCTGATCGAGGTGGCGAGCTGGCACTGGATCTTCCTGATCAACGTCCCGATCGGCGCCGGCGCGCTGCTCTACGCCTACCTGGTGCTGCCGAAGGACACGCCCAGCCCGTCCGAGTCCTTCGACTTCCTCGGCATGCTGCTGCTCTCGCCGGGCCTGGCGCTGTTCCTGTTCGGCGTCTCGTCGATCCCCGCCGAGGGCACGGTCGCCGCCGCTCGGGTCCTTATCCCGGCGGCGATCGGCATCGTGCTCATCCTCGGATTCGTGCGCCACGCGTTCCGCCCCGAGCACCCGCTGATCGACCTGCGACTGTTCAAGAACCGTCAGCTGACGATCTCGCTGATCGCCATGTTCCTGTTCGCGGTCGCGTTCTTCGGCGCCACCCTGCTGATCCCGAGCTACTTCCTGCAGGTTCGCGGGCAGACGACACTGCACGCCGGGCTACTCGTCGCGCCGCAGGGCATCGGCGCCATGCTGACGATGCCGCTGGCCGGCTTCCTGGCCGACAAGATCGCCATCAGCAAGATCGTCGTCCCGGGCATCGTGCTGATCGGGGCCGGGATGGGCATGCTGACGCAGGTCGATGCGCACACGTCCTACGGGCTGCTGCTCGGCGTGCTGTTCGTGATGGGGCTGGGCATGGGCGCGACCATGATGCCGATCTTCACCTCGGCGCTGCAGACGCTCGCCGGGCCGACGATCGCGCGCGGTACGACGCTGATGAACATCACGCAGCAGATCGCGAGCTCCGTCGGCGCCGCCGTCATGTCGGTGATTCTCACCAACCAGGAGCGCAACTCACCGTTCGCGCTCATCGCCATTGCCTCGCGCAACGACAAGTCGATCGCCGACAAACTCACGCCGGCGCAACTGGCCCAGGGCTTCGCCGATACCGCACACGGCTTCGCCATCACGTTCACCGTCGCGGTGATCCTGATCGCGGTGACGCTGATTCCCGCCATCATGCTGCCGCACCGCAAGGCGACCCCGGCTCAGGGCGACCCGGGCGAGGAGGCGGTGATCCCGGCCGTCATGCACTGACGGCCCGAGCTACGCCGCGAGAGGCATCCCGCAGACCAGCGCGATCACCCGCCGGGCACCGAGGTCAACCGTCACGCCGAGGGTCGTCATCGGCCTCGGCGAGCCGTTGCCCTGCCGTCATCGATCAAGTGGACCCCGCAACGGGGCCGGCGGCAAGTACCGTGACCGTTGTGGGCAGCGAGGCGGCCAGTGTCATCCCTGTGTTCCCGCTCAGCCATGTGCTACTGCCGGGCATGCCGCTGCCGCTGCACATCTTCGAACCGCGCTATCGCGAGCTGCTGACCGACGTCTCGACCGGCCCCGGCACACCGTCGTTCGGCATTGTGTCGTTGACGCGCGGCAGCGAGGTCGGGACGAACGGCGTGGCGCAGGAACCGGAGTTCGCCGACGTCGGGACGATCGCCGAGGTGCTCGAGGTGCAGCCGTACGACGACGGCGCGTCGGACCTGCTCACGGTCGGCAGCCGGCGATTCCGGATCACCAGGCTGGTCCAGGGCAAGGCGTACCTACGGGCCGAGGTCGAGTACTTCGACGAGAGCGACGGGCCGATGCCGCCGCAGCTGTGCGCGATGGTGGCCGCCCTGCAGTCCACGCACGCGCGGATGATCTACGACCTGACCGGGCGCCGCAACGAGGACGCGCTACCGACCGACGCCAATCAGCTCTCCTACCACCTGGCCGCGCAGTTGCCACTCACGTCCGACGATCGCCAGCAGCTGCTGGAGGAGCCGACTGCGGCAGCACGCCTGGCCCGCACCGCCGCGCTACTGCGGCGGGAGATTGCCCTGCTGCAGGCCACCCGGACCATCGCCGTCTCCCCCGGCGTACTGCAGCTCTACATCCGGCCGAACTGAGGCGCGGGCGAGATCGCGCGCCGGGTCGGCCTCGCCCAGGTCGTCGTCGTGCGCGAACGAAACGCACAGCGCGTAGACGAGGACCGCCGCTGCCGCCTCGGCCAGCACCAGCCCGCTCGTGTGCACCGACAGCGGCAGCGCATCGATGACCGTGTTGGTCCTGCCGGTGCCCTTGCCGCCGCCGGTGAGGTGCCCGACGAGCGCGGTGAGTCCCGCGCCGGCCAGTCCGCCGAGCGCCAGGGCGAGCACCGCGGGGATCCCGCGGGCAATCCGGCCGAACCAGACGAGCAGCGCGGCCACGATCCCCGACGCCACCACGATCATCGCGTACCGGCCGTCGCCCGCGACGAACGCCTCGGTCTCGTCCGGCTGGATCCGGCCCGGTCCGATGACGTACCCGGCCGGCCCTGCAGGACTCCACCACTGCCAGACCAGGCCGAGCAGGGCGCCCCCCGCCGACATGAGGATGACGACCGCGACAAGGTCTCGATAGTCGATCCGGCCGTGCGCGGGGCGGTGTTCCGCAGCGGGCGGCGGCGCCCAGCTCGGCGGCGGTGCGAACGGCTCGCTCACTCGAGTTCCTTCGTCGGCCGCGGGGACGTGGCTGTGCTCACTCGTTCGCTCACCCGGCCAGTCTGTCAGCCGCGGCTGTGCACGCGGCTCAGTGTCCCGGGGCCGGCGGGGCGGGACGGCCGGCCACAGAAGCCAGCAGCAGATGCAACTCGTCGATGCGCGAGCGCGGCACCGCCCGGTCCAGCTGGAACGTCTTCAGCCGCTCCAGGGTCTGCTGCCGTCGCTTGCTCCGGAACAGCCGCAGGCCCAGCAGCGGCAGCGTCCAGGTGTGGCCGGGCAGCCCGATCCGGCGCAGCTCGCGCAGCACGTCACCGCGGGTGTCCGACACGAGTGCACGCAGCCGCTCCTCGAGCGGCGCGTACTGCCGGGTCGCCGTGAGCCGGCGCAGCACCGCCAGCATCAGCGCGCGGAGCGCCAGCACGCCGAGCGCGATGATCCCGACGACGACGGCCCAGAAGATCGAGCCGGCCCACCAGATCAGCGCGGCGAGGGCGAGGACGAGCACGGCGACGATCATCAGGCTGTTGCCCACGGACTCGCCGATCGCGCGGCCGACCAGGTAGCGGGCCAGCGCCCACTGGCTGACCGGCGAGCCCGGCCGGAACTCGCCGACGTCCGGGGGCTCGTCCTGACCGCCCGTGGCCTTCCGGACTCCCTGATCGCCCGTGGCCTTCTGGAACGAGATCCGCGCGGGCGGGTTCGCCGGGTCCGGTCGGGCATCGTCCATGGCCTCGACGGTACCGGCCCGGATTCACGCTTGACACGGGCTGCCTCCATCTCGAATACTCTGTTTCGAGTAATCGAGCTGGAGGAGTCGTCATGTCCCGTCGTCGGGTGTCCAACCCGCTGGCCCTGGCCGTGCTGAGCTGCCTGATCGAACGGCCGATGCACCCGTACGAGATCTCGACGACGCTGCGCACTCGCGGCAAGGAGCAGAGCATCAAGCTGAACTACGGCTCGCTCTACTCGGTCGTCGAGGCACTGCAGAAGCACGGGCTGATCGAGGCGCACGCGACGACGCGCGAGGGGCGCCGTCCCGAGCGCACGGTGTACTCGATCACCGAACCCGGGCGCGCCGAGTTCGAGGACTGGATGGCCGAACTGCTGTCCACGCCGGTGCGCGAGTTCACCTCGCTCGAGGCGGGCCTGTCGCTCATGCCCGGCATCGAGCCGGACGAGGTGGCGCGGCTGCTCGAGGAACGGACCGAGAAGCTGCGCATCGAGCTGCGCGCCATCGACGCCGCACACTCGGTGGCGACAGACATGGATCTGCCCGAGCTGTTCCTGATCGAGAGCCGCTACCGGCAGGCGATGCTGGGCGCCGAGCTCGACTTCGTCGCCGAGCTGGCCCAGGGCATCCGGTCCAGTTCGTTCCCCGGGACCAAGCTCTGGCGCAAGCTGCACGAGCTCGTCGGCCAGGGCGTTTCGTTCGAGCAGATCGCGGCCGACCCGGTCGGCCATCTCGGGGAGGAGGGCCGGATCCTGCAGCCACGCCAGTAGAAGTAGAGAACCCCTGGCCGGTGCGGCAACACCGAGCCAGGGGCCGAACACCCGAGTCGATACCGCGAGCGGTCATTCCCCGAGGCGCACTCATCACGATAGCCGCGGCGGCGTCGACTTCCTCACCAGCAACAAGGGAGTCAGCACTCATGTCGCAGTCCCACACGACGGCCCTGGACGCGGTCGACCTCGTCAAGACCTACCCGGCCGGCCGGGGCATCCCGCCGGTGCGGGCGCTCGACGGGCTGAGCGTCGCCGTCGAGCCCGGCAGCGTGTTCGCGCTGCTCGGCCCGAACGGCGCCGGCAAGTCCACCACCGTCAAGATCCTCACCACGCTGTCGAGGCCGGACTCCGGGCAGGCCCATGTCGCCGGCCTCGACGTCCTGCACGATCCGGACGCCGTCCGTCGCTCGATCGGGCTGGTCTCGCAGAGGTCCTCGAGCGATCCGATCGCCACCGGCCGGGAGAACCTCGTGCTCGCCGCGCGCATCCAGGGCCTGTCGAAGGCCGATGCCCGGGCCCGCGCCGCCGAGCTGCTGGACCGCTTCGATCTGGTCGACGCCGCGGACCGGCAGGTCAAGACGTACTCCGGCGGGATGGCCCGCAAGCTGGACGTCGCCATCGGTCTGGTCCACCGCCCGAGCGTGCTGTTTCTGGACGAGCCGACGACCGGCCTGGACCCGCAGGCCCGGGCGGACATGTGGGCCGAGATCGCCCGGCTGGCCGGCGCCGAGCAGATGACGGTGCTGCTGACCACGCACTACCTGGACGAGGCCGACCGCCTGGCGGACCGGCTGGCGATCGTCGACGGCGGGCGCATCGTCGTCGAGGGGACGCCGGAGGAGCTCAAGAGCGAGCTGCGCGGGGACGCCGTGCAGGTCGAGCTCGACGACGCAGCGGCTGCCGGTCCGGCTCGCGCCGCGTTGCAGCAGGTGAGCGGCCTGCGCGAGGTAGCCGTCGACGGCACGAGCCTGCGGACTCGTGCGGACAGCGGTGCCCGGGCCGTGCCGAGCGTGCTCGCGGCGCTCGACGAGGCGGGCGTCAGCGTCGCCTCGGTGACCGTGGCCCGGCCCTCGCTCGACGACGTCTACCTGCGTCACGTCGGGCGCGCGTTCGAGGTGGCTGCGTGAGCGCCCCCGCGACCCCGATCGTGCAACTCTCGGCGGCGCCACGCCGCCCGAAGTTGCACAATCGGACCGACCTGGCCCGGCACGGGGTGCTGCTCACCGCCCGTGGCGTGCGTGCGCTGCTGCGCCAGCCGGCCTATGCGGCGATCACCTTGATCCAGCCGGTGATCTGGCTGCTGCTGTTCGGGCAGCTGTTCAAGTCGGTCATCCACATTCCGGGGTTCCACCAGGCGTCCGGCTCGTACCTGGAGTTCATCACCCCCGGCGTGATCCTGATGACGGCGCTGTTCTCCAGCGGGTGGGCCGGCACGGTCTACATCGAGGACATGAACCGCGGCGTGATGGATCGCCTGCTCGCCTCACCGGTCCGGCGCGGCGCAATGATCATCGGGACGCTGGCCTATCAGGGCCTGACGACGATCGTGCAGTCACTGATCGTCTTCGGGATCGCCTACGCCGCAGGTGCCCGGTTCCCCGGCGGTGTCGTCGGCATCGCGATCACCCTGCTCGCGTCTGTGCTGATCTCGGTGATCATCGCGTCGTTCTCCAACGCGATCGCGCTGCTGGTGCGCCAGCAGGAGGCACTGATCGGGATCAGCCAGTTCATCGTGCTGCCGCTGCAGTTCCTGTCCTCGGCGATCATGGACACCCGGCTGTCCCCCGCGTGGGTGCGGCACGTGGCCCGCTACAACCCGGTGGACTGGGCGGTGGTGGCGTCGCGGCAGGCACTCTCGAACGGCACGCAGTGGGGCGCGGTCTGGCCACGCCTCGGACTGCTCGTCGCCCTCGCCACGCTGATGGCCTGGCTGGCGACCCGAGCGTTCGGCAGTTACCAGCGCTCGGTCTGACCCGATCGGGCAAGGCCTGGCAGGCGTGCGCTGCCAGGCCTTGCCCAGTCGGGCGCGACCGGCCCGCCGCGCAACGGGCGGCAGCTCAGGCAGAAACGGCGGCCGGTCCGAGCAGGGCCTTGAGGTCACCCATCAGCGCGGCCGACGGCGTGACCCGGTAGCCGTCGCCGAGCCGCAGCAGGTGCTCGCGTGAGCCGTTGACCAGCCGCAGCTGTACCTCGGTGGTTCCGGGGTGCGTGGCCAGCACGTCGCGCAGGCGATCGACCATCGGCTGGGTGCAGCGGGCCGGGGACATCTTCACGACCACCGGCCCGCGCGGGCCCTCGGTGGTGTCCAGCAGCGTGACCTCGGAGCCGATCAGCTTGACCGTGTCCTCGCGCGCGTCGGTGCGGCCCTTGATCACCACGATGGCGTCCTCGGCGATGGTCAGCGCGACCTGGGCGTAGGTGGCCGGGAAGAACATCACCTCGATCGAGCCCTCGAGGTCCTCGAGCACCACGTTCGCCCACGGCGCGCCCGCCTTGGTCACCCGGCGGTTCACCGAGGACAGGATGCCGGTCAACGTCACGGTCTGCTGCTCGCCGGTGGCCTCGGCGTGGACCGTCGCGATCGTCATGTCGGCCGCGGCGCCGAGGATGTGCTCCAGGCCGAACAGCGGATGGTCGGACACGTACAGCCCGAGCATCTCGCGCTCGAACTGCAGCAGCACCTTCTTGTCCCACTCACCGTCGGGCACGCGCACCGCGAACACGTCGTCCACCGGCGAGGTGGCCTGCTCCCCCATCGAGCCGAACAGGTCGAACTGGCCGTTCGCCTCGGCCCGCTTGGTGTCCAGCACCGCGTCGACGGCCGGCTCGAACACGTTGATCAGCCCACGTCGCGCGTGCTTCATCGAGTCGAACGCGCCGCCCTTGATCAGGCCTTCGATGGTGCGCTTGTTGCAGACGACGGCGTCGACCTTGCGCAGGAAGTCACCGAAGTCGGCGAACTCGCCCTTCGCCTTGCGGGTGGCGACGATCGAGGCGACGACGTTCGCGCCCACGTTGCGGATCGCGGTCAGCCCGAACCTGATGTTCGAGCCGGTCGGGGTGAAGTCGGCGTCCGAGGCGTTGACGCACGGCGGCAGGACCTGGATGCCCATGTGCCGGCATTCGGCCAGGTAGATCGCCATCTTGTCCTTGTCGTCCTTGACCGACGTCAGCAGAGCGGCCATGTACTCGGCCGGGTAGTTGGCCTTCAGGTAGGCGGTCCAGTAGGAGACGACGGCGTAGCCGGCTCCGTGGCTCTTGTTGAAGCCGTAGTCGCAGAACGGCAGCAGGACGTCCCACAGTGCCTTGACCGCCGCCGCGGAGAACCCGCGCTCGGCCATGCCGGCGGAGAACGCCTCGTACTGCGCCTCCAGCTCCTTCTTCTTCTTCTTGCCCATCGCGCGGCGCAGCAGATCGGCGCTGGCCAGCGAGTAGCCGGCCACCCTCTGCGCGATCGCCATGACCTGCTCCTGGTACACGACCAGGCCGTAGGTCTCGCCGAGGACCTCGCTCAACGGCTCGGCGAGTTCCGGGTGGATCGCGACGACCGGTTTGCGGTCGTTCTTGCGGTCGGCGTAGTCGTTGTGCGCGTTGGCGCCCATCGGACCGGGCCGGTAGAGGGCGATGACCGCGGTGATGTCGTCGAAGCTGTCCGGGCGCAGCGATCGCAGCAGCGCGCGCATCGGGCCGCCGTCCAGCTGGAAGACGCCGAGCGAGTCGCCGCGCGAGAGCAGCGCGTAGGTCGCGGGGTCGTCGAAGGACAGGTCCTCGATGACCACCTTCTGGCCGCGGTTGGCCTTGATGTTGTGCAGCGTGTCGTCGACGACCGTCAGGTTGCGCAGGCCCAGGAAGTCCATCTTCAGCAGGCCGAGCGCCTCGCATGTCGGGTAGTCGAACTGCGTGATGATCGCGCCGTCCTGCTCCCGCTTCATGATCGGGATGACGTCGGTGAGCGTGGTGCTCGACATGATCACCGCGCAGGCATGCACACCCCACTGCCGCTTGAGGCCCTCGAGCCCCTTGGCGGTCTCGAAGACCCGCTTGACCTCGGGATCGGCCTCGATGAGGGTCCGGAACTCGCCGCCCTCCTTGTAGCGTTCGTGGGCGGTGTCAAAGATCTTGTTGAGCGGGACGTCCTTGGCCATGACCGCAGGCGGCATCGCCTTGGTGATGCGGTCGCCCATCGAGAACGGGTAGCCGAGCACGCGCGATGCGTCCTTGACGGCCTGCTTGGCCTTGATCGTGCCGTACGTGACGACCTGGGCCACCCGGTCGTCGCCGTACTTCTCGGTCACGTAGGCCATGACCTCGCCGCGCCGGCGCTCGTCGAAGTCGATGTCGATGTCCGGCATCGACACCCGCTCGGGGTTGAGGAACCGCTCGAACAGCAGGCCGTGGACGAGCGGGTCGAGCTCGGTGATCCGCATCGAGTAGGCGACGAGCGAGCCGGCCGCCGAGCCCCGGCCCGGGCCCACCCGGATGCCACGCTCGCGTGCCCAGCGGATCAGGTCGGCGACCACCAGGAAGTAGCTTGGGAAGCCCATCTGCAGGATCATCGCGACCTCGTAGTCGGCGCGCTTGCGGACCTCGTCGGGCACGCCCGCCGGGTAGCGCGCGAGCAGGCCGCGGTCGACCTCCTTCACGAACCACGAGCTCTCGTCCTCGCCCGCCGGCACCGGGAACTTCGGCATGTAGGTGCCGGTGCCCTCGGTGAAGTCGACCTGGCACCGCTCGGCGATCAGCAGCGTGTTGTCGCAGGCCTCGCGCAGGTCGTGCTTGTCGGCCCACAGGGAGCGCATCTCGGCCGGCGACTTGAGGTAGTAGCCGTCGCCCTCGAGCTTGAACCGCTTCGGGTCGGCCAGCGTCTTGCCCGACTGCACGCACAGCAGGACCTCGTGGCTCTGCGCGTCCGACGGATGGGTGTAGTGCGAGTCGTTGGTCGCGATGATCGGCAGGTCGAGGTCGCGGGCCAGCCGCAGCAGGTCGTCCCGGACGCGCTTCTCGATGTCCAGGCCGTGGTCCATCAGCTCCAGGTAGAAGTTGCCCGCGCCGAAGATGTCCCGGAACTCGGCCGCACTGGCGCGCGCGTTCGCGTAGTTGCCGATCCGCAGCCAGGTCTGGATCTCCCCGGACGGGCAGCCGGTGGTCCCGATCAGGCCGCCGGCGTACTGCGCGAGCAGCTCGCGGTCGGCGCGGGGCTTGTAGAAGAACCCCTCCAGCGACGAGCGCGAGGCGAGCCGGAACAGGTTGTGCATGCCGGCCGTGTTCTCGGCGAGCAGGGTCATGTGGGTGAACGCGCCGCCGCCGGAGACGTCGTCGTCGCCGCCGGCGTTCCACCGCACGCGGGTGCGCTCGTAGCGCGAGGTGTTCGGGGTCAAATACGCTTCCATGCCGATGATCGGCTTGACGCCGGCCGCCGTCGCCTTGGCGTAGAAGTCGTAGGCGCCGAAGACGTTCCCGTGGTCGGTCATGGCCAGCGCCGGCATGCCCATCCGCGCGGTCTCGGCGAACAGCTCGCTCAGCCGGGCGGCACCGTCGAGCATCGAGTACTCGGTGTGCACGTGCAGGTGCACGAACGAATCGGTGTCGCCGGCTGTCACGGTGTTCCTGACCCCTCTCGCCCCGGTGGTTGCCCGGTCGATTCTCACACCTGCCACCGACGACGCGTGGGCGTGTCTCGCGGGCGTGTCCCTGCGAGTCTCTCGACCTCAGCCTGAGGGTGCTTCCGGCTCAGGCCCGGATGTCGACCGAGGCGCCGATCTTGACCCAGTTGTACAGGAACCGCATCGCCGGCAACGGCATGTGCACGCAGCCGTGGGAGCCGTTCGTCCGGTACTTCGGGCTGCCGTACGGGAAGTGCTGCCAGCTGGCGTCGTGGAAGCCGTAGGTCGGCGCCTCGAACGGGATCCAGTACTTGACGTCGTAGGTGTCCCCGTTGCTCTGCGTGAGGACCGAGTCGCGGTCGCGCCCCTGGATCCGGAACCGGCCGGTCGGGGTCCGCGTGTCGGCGGTGTTCATCCCGGTGGTGACGGCCGTGCTGTAGGCGGTCCGCGACTTCGCGCAGAGCCAGGCGTGCTGCCGGGTGATGCTGACCAGGATCAGTTGGGCCGCGGTGTTGTGCAGGCAGAGGTTGGGCGGCGGCAGCGTGTCCTTGGTCCTGGGTGCTGCCGTCGTGTGCGCTGCCGTCGTGTGCGCTGCCGTCGCGTTCGCCCCTGCGGTGCCCGTGCTCGCGCCCGGCAGGTACTGCGCCAGGTGCGAGGTGGTCGGGGCGTCCTGCTCTGCGCCGGCGGCGGTGCAGCCGGCCAGCACCGTCGTCGCCAGCAGCGCGATCAGCACCAGTCGCTTGGACACAGCTCGACCTCCCTCGCGATTGTCCCGCCACTAGTCGTTCGGCGGGTTCGCGGTGTTGCTTAGCCGCAGCCACCGGGCGGTTCTGTGATCCGCCCCGCTTGGCAGGATGGGGGCGTGGACCTCGACGAGCTCGTCACCGCAGTCCGGGCCGACCTGCCGGACGCCCTCATCGCGCTGGACTTCGACGGCACGCTCGCGCCGATCGTTCCTGACCCGGCGGACTCCCGGCCGGTTGCCGGGACGCTCGACGCGTTGACGGCCCTGGCCGGCGTCGGCGCCCAGATCGCGATCGTCACCGGCCGCGACGCGCTGACCGTGCTGTCGCTGAGCGGGCTGCAGCCGGTCCCGGGTCTGGTCGTAGAGGGCCTGTACGGAGCCGAGAGCTGGCACGGCGGCGCGTTGACGTCTCCCGCGACGCCCGCCGCGATCGAGGCGTTGCGCGAACGGCTGCCGGTGATCGTCGCGGGCGGCGTAGACGAGCGCGTCTGGATCGAGGACAAGCGGCTCTCCCTCGTCGTGCACGGTCGGCTGGCAGACGACCCGGAAGCTGTGCTGGAACCGTTGCGCGAGCCGGTCGCGGACCTTGCCGCTGAGCTCGGGTTCGAGGTGCACGCCGGGCGCGGCGTGATCGAACTGCGCCTGCCCGGGTTCGACAAGGCCGGCGCGCTGCTGCGGCTCGTGGAGCAGGTCGAGCCGCGGACGATCCTCTTCGCTGGCGATGACGTCGGCGATCTGCCCGCGTTCAGCGCCTTGCGGGAGCTGCGAGCGGGCGGGTCGTCGGCCTGGGCGGTCGGGGTGAGATCGCCGGACGTGCCTGAACTGGCCGGTGCCGTCGACCTGCTCGTCGACGGGCCGGGCGGGGTGCTGGAGATGTTGCAGCGCATCTCTCGTTGACACGGCGGTGAGTTGTGTTCGCAGTCGGTCGCGCTGCCAGGTCGGCGCATAGCCCTGATCAGCTGCGGGTTGTGGCTGCCGGACGACCACTACGCGCAGCTGATCACCGAGAAATCGCCTCGCCTGACAG
>JBOGDQ010000300.1:0-7314 GCA_050742975.1 Jatrophihabitantaceae bacterium | reverse complement strand
GCCGCAGACGGCGCCGGATCTTGTTGCGCCCGGGCGGCGACCCCCGCCGAAGCGCAACAAGATCCGTGTCGGAGGCCGAACGTCAGGCGGCGACGGCCTCCAGCGCCGGCTCGTCCGGCACCTCGTCCTTCTTGATCCTGATGATGAACACCGCGGCGATGATGCCGACCACGCCGAAGATCGCGGCGCCGAGGAACCCGGCTCCGGAGGCGTGTGCCTGCAGGTGTCGGCCGAAGTCCGCATAGGGTCCCTGGAAGAACTGCGCGGCCGGGCCCTGCTGGTTGGCGGGCAGCCCGTGCACGAAGTTCGTGATGTCGTGCTCCTGCAGGCCGTTGCTGCCTGCGGACTGGATCTTCGCGCCGATGACCTGGCCGAGGTTCCCCGGCAGCTTGCCGAGCAGTCCCGCGACCTGGCTCTTGTGGTCGGCGGAGTAGTTGTTCGCCGAGCTCTGGAAGATGGTCGCGAGCACCGACAGGCCGATCGCGCCACCGACCTGCTGGCCGACGTTGAGCAAGGCCGAGGCCAGGCCCGCGTCGGTGTCCGCGACCTTTGACACGGCGGTCACCGTCAGCGGCACGAACAGGCAGCCCATCGCGACCGCGAGGATCAGCATGCCCGGTAGCAGCGTGTCCGCGTAGCTGGAGTGCACGCTCACCCGGGACAGGAACAGCATCGAGCCGGTGACGATCACCGTGCCGACCGTGATGATCGGTTTCGGGCCGAACTTCGGCATGAGCTTGGCGACCACTTGCGACACGACGCCGATCACCAGTGCCACCGGCAGGAATGCGAAGCCGGTCTTCAGCGCGCTGTACCCACGCACGCCCTGGGTGAAGAAGGTGATGAAGTAGAACATGCCGAACATGCCGGCACCGATCACCAGCATCACCAGGTAGGTCCCGGCCCGGTTGCGCTCCTCGAAGATGCGCATCGGCATCATCGGATCGGTGGCGACGAACGCCTCGTACAGCACGAAGCCGATGAGCAGCAGTAGAGCCGCTGCGAACACGAGCACCGTCTGGCTGTTGGACCAGCCGCTGTGCGCGACGTGGATGAAGCCGTAGACCAGCGACGTCATGCCGGCGACGGACAGCAGGCCGCCGAGCAGGTCGAACTTGCCCTTGAGCCGCTCGGACTGGTGCAGGTACATGAAGGCACCGGTGATCAGCACGATTCCGATCGGGATGTTGACGAACAGCACCCAGCGCCAGCTGAAGTAGTTGGTGAGCACGCCGCCGAGCAACAGGCCGAGCGCGGCGCCGGCGCCCGATACGGCCGCGTACACCGCGATCGCGCGGGTGCGCTCCTTGCCCTCCTCGAACTCGGTCGTGATCAGCGACAGCGCCGTGGGCGAGGAGATCGCGCCGCCGAGGCCCTGGATCACCCGGCCGGCGAGCAGCAGCTGGAAGTTGGGTGCGATGCCGGCCAGGAAGCTTCCGGTCGTGAACATCGTCAGACCGACGATGAACATTCGCCGCCTGCCCAGGATGTCACCGGCCCGGCCGCCCAGAAGCAGCAGGCCGCCGAACGCGAGCGAGTAGGCGTTCAGCGCCCACGTCATGTCGGTCTGGCTCTTGTCGAAGTACGCGCCCATCGACGGCAGTGCGATGTTCACGATCGTGCCGTCGAGGACGACCATCAGCTGCGCGCCGGCGATGATCAGCAGGATCAGCGCGGGGTGGGCATGGCGTCGTGCGCCGCGCTCGCCCCGGGCGATGCCGTGGGCGCCTGCGGTTACTGTCTCGGTCACCGAGATCTCCTGTTTCGAGTCCTTGTTTGAAGACGGATGCGTTCTCTATCGGGTAACATTAGACGCGCACAACTAAGAAACGCAAACGTTCTTTAGAGTACGTCCTGGTAGCGAACAAATATTCCGCGAGAGGTCTGACAACGCATGACGGCGACGACGGCAACGCCGGTGGTGCAGCGCAAGCGCGGCGCCGCGCTCGAGGACGCGATTCTCGCCGCGGCCTACGCGGAACTGACCGAGGTCGGCTACAACGCGTTCAGCGTCGAGGGTGTCGCGGCCCGGGCACACACCGGCAAGGCCAGCATCTACCGTCGCTGGCCGAGCAAGCAGGTGCTGGTCCTGGACGCGCTGTGCGGCACGCTGCCGACGCCCGAGCAGTGCGGACTCGGGATGGAGTTCGCGGACGACGTCAGCACCGTCGATGCGCTGCACCAGATCGCGCAGATCATCGCGTCCATCCTGGACAGTCCCGCCGGCAGCGTCATGCGGGCGATCAAGTGCGAGGCGTTCAGCGACCCCGAGCTCGCCCGGACCGTCGACGAGCGGTTCCAGGCTCCACGACGGGCCGCACTCATGGCGTTGCTCCAGCGCGGGGTTCAGCGGGGCGAGGTCCGGCCGGGAGCCGTGTGCGAGCTGGTCGCGGACGTGCTGCCCGCCGTCATCGCGCACCGGGTGATCCTGATGCGCGAACCGGTCACCAAGAAGGACATCCAGGCGATCATGGACGACGTCCTGGTGCCCCTCATCGAGGTGCGCTAGCTCACGCCGGTGCGCGCTGAGAGGGCGTCCGGTCGCAGCCGGTAGGTGCGGCAGCATGGGGCCGTGTCCACCCGGGAACGCTCGAGCGTCGAACGCGGCCGGTGGGCAACGTTTCGGGCCGGCTACCTGGTCCGGGCACCCAACCTGATCGCCACCATCGCCGCGCTGCTCGGGCTGCTGACCGTGGTCGACGCGATCTGGGCCTCCGAACGGCACCGTGTCCACGGCCTGACCAAGATCATCCCGGTGCCGGCGAGCGCCGCCGCGGCTGCGGTCGTGTTCGTGTCCGGCGTGCTGTTGCTGCGAGTGGCCGCCGGCCTGCGCAAGCGCAAGCGGCTCGCCTGGCAGGTGGGCGTGGCCGTGACATTCGTGATGACGCTCGCGCACTTCTTCCGGGACGAACGTCGGTATGTCGAGGCCGCGATCACGTTGATCCTGCTGGTTCTGCTGCTGACCGCCCGCTCGCGGTTCACCGCGCGGTCCGATCCGCACAGCCGCTGGTTCGCCGCGAAGGTGTTCGCGCAGCTCGCGCTCGGGGCCGTCGCGCTCGGTCTGGCGATGATCTACGTATCACGGCAGGTGGTCGGCCACCCGTCCTTCTGGGCCCGGTTGCATGAGGTGCTGTTCGGGCTGGTCGGCGGGAACGGCGAGGTGCAGATCCGGCACGAGGCATTCGACGACGCGCTGCACGGCACGCTGTTCGGGTTCGGGCTGATCATCGTGGTGGTCACGGTGCTTCTGGTGCTCCGCCCGTCCGAGCCGATCGCCCGGCTGTCGGCGGACGACGAGAGTCGGCTGCGGGCGCTGCTGGAGCGCCAGGGTGCTCGTGACTCGCTCGGGTACTTCGCGCTGCGCCGGGACAAGTCGGTGATCTGGTCCCCGACGGGCAAGGCAGCGATCACCTATCGCGTCGTGCACGGCGTCGCCCTCGCGAGCGGCGACCCGATCGGTGATCCGGAGGCGTGGCCCGGCGCGATCGCCGCGTACCGCGACCTCGTCGAGCAGTACGGCTGGACGCCCGCCGTCATGGGCGGCAGTGAGCTCGGCGCGACGGTGTTCAAGCGCGAGTACGACCTGGCGGCGCTGGAGCTCGGCGACGAGGCGATCATCGACGTCGCCGACTTCACCCTCGACGGTCGGCCGATGCGTGGGGTCCGGCAGGCCTGCACGCGCGTGGCTCGCGGCGGCTACGAGGTCCGTGTTCGCCGCGCTCACGACATCGCGCCGGACGAGTTCGCCGAGCTGTGCCGTGCGGCCGACGCCTGGCGGGGTGACGCGGTCGAGCGGGGTTTCTCGATGGCGCTCTCCCGGCTCGGTGATCCGGCCGACCCGTGCTGCGTCCTCGCCACGGCCCACCGCGACGGCTCGCTGGCCGGGCTGCTGCACTTCGTCCCGTGGGGCCCGGACGGGCTCTCGCTCGATCTGATGCGGCGCGACCGTGGCGCCGACAACGGGCTGAACGAGTTCATGATCGCGCAGCTCGTCGAGGCCGCACCGTGCCTCGGCGTGCACCGCGTCTCGCTCAACTTCGCCGTGTTCCGGGACGCGATCGAGCGGGGCGAGAGGATCGGCGCCGGCCCGATCCTGCGTGCGTGGCGGCGGGTCCTGGTGTTCGTCTCGCGCTGGTGGCAGATCGAGTCGCTGTACCGCTTCAACGTGAAGTTCCGGCCGTACTGGGAGCCGCGGTTCATCTCGTATCCGTCCACCCGGGACCTGCCCAGGATCGCGGTCGCGGCGCTCGAGGCGGAGGCATTCATCGTCCGACCGCACCGTCTCAAGCGGCTGCTGGGGCGGGTCTAGCCGCACGTTGGAGGGCCGTCGGTCGACCTTGTAGGCTTCACGCCCGGTGGCCGTTGCCTTTGGGCATCGGCCGCAGGAGGCTTCGCCTAGTCTGGTCTATGGCGCCGCACTGCTAATGCGGTTTGGGTTAACCGCCCATCCCGGGTTCGAATCCCGGAGCCTCCGCTGCACGGTTCCGCCGCGTGTCCGGGGCAGGTTGGTCCACCCGGTAGACTCTCCCGGCGGTACATCAGGCGCCCGTAGCTCAACGGATAGAGCACTTGACTACGGATCAAGAGGTTGCAGGTTCGAGTCCTGCCGGGCGCGCACCACATCCAGCCGACCCATCATCACGCTGACTCCTTTTCCCTACGCGGGCATTCTCCCACCGATCGGTGATCACGGGATCAGTGTCGGTACGCCGCGCCGGGCGCTGACCGGGCCGGCGGCCGCCTCGGGACGGCGCCGCTGGACACAACTCCGGCCCGCGGCCGGACACGGTCGCACGGGCCACCGGGCCGGGCCGGGCCGGCGGCCGCCCCGGGACGGGCCCGCCCACGATGGACTGGAGCCGCTGCTCGCACCACGAACCGTGGGTGCCCTGCCGACCCGGAGATCGCCCACGGCACCCGGCAGCTTGCCGAGGACGGCTACCTCACCGGTACTGGGGCGCGGGAGTCCTTCGCCCGAGCATCACCGCCAAGGGCATCCGCGCGGCGCGCAGCGGCCGCTCAGTCAACGACGACCGGCCCATCCCGATGGCGACGGTCGTGTCGATCAGCGGCGACCACAACACCGTCCAAGCCGGAAGCGCCGGCGCCATCCAGCGCGTCGCCACCACGATCACGGCTGAACATCAGTGTATTGATGTTATAGACAGATACTGTGGTTACATTGACGGCCGAGAGGATTGGTGAGCGATGGCGCGACGCCCGCATGTCTACTCCCGCCCGGCGCGGGAGGCGGCGACCGTGCTCGGGCTGCAGATCGCGGCCGCGCGGCGGGAACGTCGCTGGACCGCAGCCGAACTGGCCCAGCGGGCGGGGATCTCGGTGAACACGCTTCGCAGCGCCGAGCGTGGCGAGCCCACCGTGGCGGTAGGGGTCGTGTTCGAGCTGGCGACTCTGCTCGGGGTGCCGCTGTTCGCGGCAGCGCCCGGCGAGCTCAGTTCGCTGGCCGACCGGCAGCGGGACCGGCTGGCGCTGCTCCCGGCGCATGTGCGGTCCCGCCGGGAGCCGGTCGATGACAACTTCTGACCGTTCGGCCCCCACCCGCGTGTTCGTGTGGATCTGGCTGCCGGGCGCGACCGGGCCGGTCGTCTGCGGCCGGCTCGACGAGGTAACCCCCGACTATCACACCTTCACCTACGGGCGAAGCTACCTGGCGCGCCCGGACGCCGTGCCGCTGTACCTGCCGGAGTTGCCGCTGGGAACGGGGCCGATCCGCCCGCTCGGGTCGCTGTCGGTAGCCGGCTGCTTGCGGGACGCCGGCCCGGACGCGTGGGGACAGCGGGTCATCCTGGCTCGCCGCGTCGGGCATCTGGATGCGGCTAGCGACACCGGGGATCTGTCGCTGCTGACGTACCTGCTCGAGTCGAGCGGCTCGGACCGGGTCGGGGCGCTGGACTTCCAGGACAGCCCGGCGGCGTACGCCGCCGCCCGAAATCGGACCGCGACGCTGGCGCAGCTGCAAGACGCGGCCCGCATGCTGGAGGAGGGTCGTCCGCTGCCGGAACCGCTGGTCGAGGCCCTGACCCGGGGCACGTCCATCGGCGGGGCCCGGCCGAAGGCGCTGCTCGAGGACCACGGCCGACACGTGATCGCGAAATTCTCCTCCACTGCCGACGTCCGCCCCGTGGTGAAAGCCGAAGCGGTCGGGATGGACCTGGCCCGGCGGGTCGGGCTCGACGTGGCCGGTAGCGAACTAGTCTCCTGCGCCGGCAGGGACGTGCTGCTGGTGGAACGGTTCGATCGGACCACGGTGCCCGGGCAGCGGCGGCTGCTGGTGTCGGCGTTGACGATTCTCGGACTCGACGAGTTCCTCGGGGCCCGCCACGGCAGCTACGCCGAGCTCGCCGAGCAGATCCGGGCCCGGTTCACCGACCCGGACGAGACGTTGCGGGAGCTGTTCGCTCGCATCGTGTTCAACGTGTGCATCAGCAACACTGACGATCACCCGCGCAACCACGCCGCGTTCTGGGACGGTGCGCAGCTGACGCTCAGCCCGGCCTACGACCTGTGCCCACAGCCGCGGTCCGGGGAAACCGCAGCGCAGGCGATGGCGATCGGGTCCAACGGTGAGCGGGACAGCACGTTGACGACCTGCCGGGCCGCGGCCGCCGTGTATCACCTGTCGACGGCACAGGCTCAGGACATCATCGACGCCCAGGTGAGCGCCATCGGAGAGCAGTGGACTGACGCGGCCGAGGAGTGCGCGCTGACCCACGCCGAGCGTGACCAGTTGTGGCAACGCCAAATCCTCAACCGCGGCATCTTCTACTAACCGGCGCGAGGATGAGCCTAGCCGCCGCCGATGAGCCTAGCCGCCGTCCTTCACCACGTGCCGATCAGCGTGACCAGCCTGCGGGCACTGCGGCAGGTTGTGGTTCACAGTGCCGGCGGGACGACCGAAGTGGCGTAGTGACACCCCGCACCATCCCCAGCCGGGCACGCCGACGGCCCTGCAGTCAATAGGCAAGATCGACTCGCACGACCGGTATCCGCCGGAGCACTTGACTACGGATCAAGAGGTTGCAGGTTCGAGTCCTGCCGGGCGCAAGCGAAGACGGGGCCTCCGACGGTCTGGCGTCAAGATCGTCAGCGGCCAGCGGCACGAGAATGTGAACCAACGCTATGTGCGTCGCATTGCCGGCCGCCTCGATCTGTTCGTATGCCCGGTTGTACCTCCCTCGTTGGGCCTCAGCCAGCGTGTCGGCCAACTCGGGATCAGCGGCGGAAGAGCAGATCCGCGTCGGGATCGGCGCGGACGCTGCCGGTTCGCACTGACAGCAGGCAGACCTGACCCGT
>JBOGDQ010000299.1:0-14183 GCA_050742975.1 Jatrophihabitantaceae bacterium | reverse complement strand
ATGTCGATCGTGTCCTCGTCAAAGTCGGTCTGCCCGGTCCCGGCCTTGAATCCGCGCGAGCGTCCGCGGCGCCCCTTGTGCACGGTCACGGTCATCAGGGCCTCGATGACGGCGTGCCTTCGAAGGCCACGAACGCCACGCGGGCCGATGGGGTTCCGAGCCAGTCTGAGGCTGAGCGGCCCACGCCTGAGACGCCCGCAGAGCCGGCCTCCGGCGTAGGCGAATCCGATTAGGGCGTCCGGTCATGCTCCGCGGGATGGATCGCCTGGCATGCCGAGTCGCGCGGCTTGGTCCTGGAACGTTGCGAGTGCTTTGTCGTCGAAGAGTACGAAGGTGATCTCTTCGACCTTCGTCGGGGTCTGGGTCACCGTGCGCAGCGCGATGCGGGCCGCCGCGTCCATCGGCCAGCCGTACACGCCGGTCGAGATCGCGGGGAAGGCCACCGACTTCGCGCCGAGTTCGTCGGCGACGGCGAGGCTGTTGCGGTGCGCGTCGGCCAGGAGCGCGGCGCGGTCGGCGACGGCCGAGTAGACCGGGCCGACGGTGTGAATGACCCAGCGCGCGGGAAGTCTGCCGGCAGTCGTCGCGACGGCCTGACCGGTCGCCAGTCCGCCGCCGTAGTGCGACGCGCGCAGCGCTCGGCACGCATCCAGGATCTCCGGCCCGCCGCGGCGGTGGATCGCGCCGTCCACGCCTCCGCCGCCGAACAAGGACGAGTTCGCCGCGTTGACCACGGCGTCGACGTGCTGCTCGGTGAGGTCGCCACGGATCAGAAACAGCTTGGACATCTGCTCACTCTACGCAATCGTCCGGTCGCGTCCGCCGCGGCCGTCGCCCGTCACGAGCCGATCGGCTGCCGGCGCGGGGTGCCGCGGCGCAGCAGGAGGTAGACCTCGCAGCCGAGGCAGTAGTCGAACGCCGCGTTGAGGAACGCCGCGGCCAGTGCGAAGGCGGTGAACACAACGCCGAGCGCGGTCACGCCGGTGAGGTATCCGATCGCGCCGACCAGCGCGAAGAAGAAGCCGACCGCCTGTGCGAACGTCGGCGGCGCGGGGTGTTCCAGTTCGGTCGGCTTGGACAGCCGCGGCCGGACCAGCGCGCGGTAAACGTAGCCGTACGGGGCGTACTTGAGCCCGGAGACCGCACCGAGGGCGAAGACGAGGGTCTGGACGGCGAGCAGCCAGCCGCTGCCGGTGATCAGCGTGATCGCCAGCACCACGGTCGTGATCACGGCGCCGAAGCGCGGACCGCGCGGGTCGATGAAGGCCGGGGACGGTGAGGGGGACGGGGACGCAGAGGTCATCGGAACGCTCCAAAATGCGTACGCGCGACGGCGGGTCGGCGCGCGGCCGGGCTGCGGCTCACAGAGCCGGGCGGGGAGAGGAGACCTTGCGGACCTGACATGACACCTGGTCACGTCGTAACCGGATTCAGCGGGTCTCAGAGGCCGGATTCGACGATGCCTTCCGGCGGCGGCGGGACGGGTTCAGCGGCCGTAGCCGGGACACGCGCAGGTGCAGACACGGCAGTGGTCCACTGCCCGCCGCCGCGTGAGTAGCTGTCCTCGATCTCGCATTTGTCTCTATCGTACGGACCCGTCAAGGGCGGCGAGGACCTGTTCCCGGCGCGGCACGCCGGCGGCCCGCGCGGTGACGCGGCCGGCGCCGTCCAGCACGAGTGTGGTCGGCGTGCGCAGGATGCCGATCTCGCGGACCAGTTCGAGGTGCGATTCGGCGTCGATCTCGATGTGCTCGACTCCGTCGACCTTCGACGCCACGTCGGCCAGGACCACCTTCGTCGCCCGGCACGGAGCGCAGAACGCCGAGGAGAACTGTACGAGCGTCGCGCGATTGCCCAGTTCGCGGCCCAGCTGGTCGGAGGTCAGCACGGTCACCGCCTGCTTGCTCGATCGGCGTATGTCCCGCTCACTGACGCCCTCGATCGGGAGCGTCTCGTCGTCGGCCGGGCGCCCGTCGGACCGAGCGGCGCTGTCGTCGATATCGGCGGACACGTTTTCGACGGTCTCTTCAGTCAACACGTCGGTCGGTCCGTCGACCGGTACGGTCTGCATTCGCATCACGCCGTCCGTTCGTTTGCGCCACACGCCGAAACAGCTCGCGAGCGCGAGCACTTCCAGCACGACGACCAGACCGGTGACCACGCCTCATTGCAGCACAGGCCCTCGCGGCGCTATTCCCCGGTTTCACAGGGTGATACGTCTTCAGAGGGCGGTTAGTCCTCTCACGGCTTGACCGTGTGACGGCGCGACAGCGTCGTACGCCGCGCTAGGCCCGGCGGCACATCGCGGTGAATGCGCGGTGACTCAAGCGCAGCCCCTCCGGGCGCCCGGGCTGCCTGACCTGCTCAAACAGTTCAGGCCTCGCTCGGGGCCGGGAGCGGCTGCCTGCGTATTCGGCGCAGGGCCAGCAGTCCGCTCGCGCCGACGGCGCCTGTCGTGCCGATCGCGCCGACCACGGCGAAGCCGAAGGCGGAGGACGAATGGTCGATCACCGAGCCGGCCAAGGGCGCGCCGACGGCATTGCCGATGGTCAGCGCCGCGGAGTGCAGCCCGATCGCCTCTCCGCGCGCGCTTTCCGGCACGGCGCGGCTCACCGCGACCACCGTCTGCGCCACGGTCGGCGCGCAGGCTAGGCCGGCCGGGATCAGCGCGAGCGCCAGCAGCGGCCAGGCGTGCGCGAGGCCGACTGGGATCGTCGCCGCGCCCAGCAGCGTCATCAGCGTCAGCATGCCGAGCGGTTTGGGCATCGCGCCGGTGATGAACCCGCCGACCAGCGACGCGGCGCACCACACGATGACCGTCAGGCCCGCCCACTCGATCTGCCCGCCCGCGCGCAGCGTCGCCACGATGGACACGTCCGTGCCCGCCAGCACGGTCGTCGCGGCCACCCCGACGCCGAGCACCAGCAGGAACTGCGGGCCGAGCCAGGTGCTGCGCGGCGGCGCCGGTTCCGGCGCTCCGTCACCGGTGGTCACGCGGGGGTTGTACGTCCACAGCACCGCCGCGCTGACGAAAAGAGCCGCGCCGAGTGCCCGCAGCGTCGAGACGCCGTCGCCGAGCTGCGTGATCAACAGCACCGCCAGCGCCGGGCCGACCATGAAGCTGATCTCTACGGACATCGAGTCCAGCGAGTACGCCTGATGCCGCTGTTCCTCAGGCACGCGCGCCGCGAGCGACTGGCGCACCAAACCCATCACCGGTACTTGAAGAGCGCCGCCGGCCACCGCTACCAGGAGCAGAGCGCTGTACGGCAGCAGCGGCGCCGTCGTCCAGAACGCCGCCGCGCACAGCCCGGTCAGCACGAGGACCGGACGCGGCCCGCGCCGGTCCACCGTCCGGCCGAGCAGCGGCGAGCCGATCGCCAGCCCGACCGTGAACGCCGCGGCCACCGCGCCCGCCGCGCCGTAGCCGCGGTGCCGGTCGAGCACCACGCTCAGCGTCATGGCCGTGCCGGCCGCGGTGCCCGGGATCCGGGCGACCAGTGCGACCAGCATGAACAGCCGCATCCCCGGGATGCGCAGTACCGAGCGGTAAGGGGCGAGATGCATGTCGACGAGATACCTCCACCCCGAATCGTGACAGATCCCGCCGACAAGGGAACAGGCGATTTCCGGGCGCAGGCGTCAGGCTGTGGACAACTATGGCCTGTGGATAAGTACAGCCTGCGGGTCACGCGGCCTATGGAATGGCCGCTGGCTCTGGACAGCTACAGGCTCTGGACAGCTACAGGTTGTGGGCAGCTACAGGCTATGGGCAGAACGGGTTACTCGCTCGGCACGGCGCCGCTCTGCACGGCGCGGCTTGCGTCGTCCGCGATGTCCACCGTCGTGCCACCGGCGGGTCCACCACGCCGAAGGCGCGGCACCGACAGCAGTACCAGCCCGGCGCTGATCCAGCAGCCGAGGCCGATCAGCGGCGTGGTCACGCCGTGCCCGCCGAAGTAGGCCGCGTCACGCAGCCCGATCACCGTCGCGCTGTTCGGCAGCGCCGGACCGAGCACGCGGTACACGGTCGGCATGAAGTGGACGAGCCCGGCCGGTCCGCCGGAAGCCGGCACGCCCACGCCGAGGACGCACAACGCGGCCAGCGGCAGCATCGCCGGACCGATCAGCCGCATCCCGGCCGCCGTGACCAGCGAGAGCGCGAAGGCGAGCAGCGCGACGAAACCGGCGACGGCCGGGCCGTGCCCCGCGAAGACGCCGAGTCCGTCGACCGCCAGGGCCGTGTTCGCGGCGGCCAGCACGACGGCGAACGCCGCGGTCAGCAGCAGAACCCTGGCACCGGACACGCGGCGCCCCAGCTGGCCGATCGCCGCGCCGACCGCGATCGCGGGCAGCATCGCGGCCAGGGCCAGCAGGAAGCCCGAGACGCCGAGCCGGTCGCTCGGCGGCAGCGGGACGACGTCCGTCGTCGTGAGACTCGCGTGCTGAGCGGCGGCGACGCCCGAGAACACCTCCGTGAGCAGGTTCGCCGCCGCCGGGCCGCCGGCGCCGGCCGTCAGCAGGTGGATCGACGGCCCGTTCGCGTTCTGACCGAACACGACGGCGCCCGCGACGTCGTCGGTCTTGATCGCCGCGGTGGCCAGCGCCTGCGTGTCGTAGCCGGTCAGGTCCAGCGCGCCGGGGGCCTGCGCGTCGATGTGCGCGCGCAGCCCAGCCAGCACCGGCTGCGGCGCGACAACCGCCACGGGCAGGTCGCGCGGCGCGGGGCTGTGCATCGTGGCGAGCAGGGACCAGGCCAGCAGGAAGCTGAACAGGCTTGCACCGAGCACGACGGCGAAGGCGCGTCGCGCGGGTCCGAGCGTGCGCGTGGGGTTCATGATCGCCCATTCCTCCGGGGAGCAGATGGCCGCCGCATTGCGAACGCAGGATTGCAAACGTCCAGTGGCCAACGTCTGTTGACGACAGCGTACCGCCGCTCGCCCGAGATTGACAACAAGCGTTGGCCAACGATGATGGACCTGTACGGCGTGACCGGTCGGGCGGAAGGATCAGTTCCATGAGCGCACAGAAACGCGAGACGGAGCGCAGCGTCGTCGCCGGTGGAAAAACAGGTGGGGATAAAGCAAAGGCAGACGCACAGCCCACGCCGCTCGCGCCCCCCGGCCGGCGTTTCACGGACCGCTCCGCCCATAGTCGCGCCGCGATTCTCGCCGCGGCCCGCACGCGGTTCGCCGCCGACGGGTACGACAAGACGACGATCCGCGCGATCGCCGCCGACGCGGGCATCGACGCGTCCATGGTCATCCGCTACTACGGCAGCAAGGCCGAGCTGTTCGAGGCCAGCGCCGCGGTCAGCCTGGAGTTGGGCAAGACCACCACCACGGAGCCGGACGAGCTGGCGGACGAGTACGCACACACCCTCGTCGCGCAGTGGGAGAACGGGTCCAACGAGGTCGAGCGGCTGCTCATCCGCACCGCGATCACCCACCCCGAGACGGTCGCGCAGGTCCAGCGGATCTTCGACACGCAGCTCAAACCGCCGGTGCTGGCCGCCCTCGAAGGCGACCCCGACGCCGAGATGCGCGCCGCCCTCGTGATGACCCAGACCCTCGGCCTGATCGTCTGCCGCTACCTGCTCGGCATCAAACCGATCATCGACGCGGACCCCGAACTGCTCGCCCGCGCGATGCGCGACGCGATCGAGTTGCACCTGACCCGGCCGATGCACGAGGACTGACGCCGGACGCGCGGCGCCGCTCCGGGTTAGCGGGGCGAAACACGATAGTGTCTGGCGCTACGGGCAGCAGTGAGGGCTAAGGGCAGCGGCAGCGCGCGAAGGGATGGATCCCAAGGTGTCGGCAGGGGCAGTCGTCGGACTGGTATTCGCGATCTTCTTCGCGATCGGGGTCGTGTTCGTGTGCTTCGTCCTGCTGCGGCTCGCCGGGGTGCTCAAGGAGGCCGGCAAGCTGGTCGCGGGCATCGCGGACCAGACCGTGCCGCTGCTGGGCGAGGTGGCCGCGACCGTGGTGACGGCCAATCAGCAGCTGGGCCGGGTCGACACGATCACCGAGAACGTGGCCAACGTCTCCGGCAACGCCTCGGCGCTCGCCTCGACCTTCTCCGCCACCGTCGGCGGCCCGATGATCAAGGCCGCGGCGTTCTCCTACGGGGTGCGCTCCGCGCTGGCCGCCCGGCGCAAGGCCGACGTCGAGAAGCGGGTGCGCACCGAGCTGAAGGCCGAGCGCCGCGCCAAGAAGGGCTGAGACCGTGGTGGGTAAGCGGATGTTCTGGGTCGCGCTCGGCGCGAGCGTCGGCGTCCTGGTGGTGACCAAGACCTCCAAGGTGCTGCGCAAGTTCACCCCGACCGCCCTGGCCGAGGGCGCGACCGGGCTGCCCGGCCAGATCGGCGGTGCGGTGCAGGACTTCGCCGACGACGTGCGCGCCGCCGCGACCGAGCGCGAGTTCGAGCTGTACAAGGTGCTCGGAGTCGACGTCAAAGAGCCGCAGGACACCAAGCCGCGCGCCGTCGAGGGCGACGCCGACGGCGATCCCGGGGCCAACGGACGGCGCGGCCCGCGGCGTTAGCCGCACGCGCACGTAACGCACACGCGATGTGTCCAATCGGACTGCCGCGTCCTGAGCCACCGCGATATTCCGACGGATCGTGGTCCGTCACCTGAGACAATGGCAGCCGTGCCCGGCGCACCGCCGGACACCCGCGCCCGGCCGCCCTCCCGCGACCGGCGGCGCGACCCCCGACCGACCGCTCCGAGAGGCACTGGACCGATGGACTCCGCAGAAATCCGCCGCCGCTGGCTCGACTTCTTCGTCAAGCGCGGACACGCCGAGATCCCGTCCGCCTCACTGATCGCCGCCGATCCGACGCTGCTGCTGGTCAACGCGGGCATGGTCCCGTTCAAGCCGTACTTCCTCGGCCAGCAGGCACCGCCCGCGCCGCGCGCCACCTCGGTGCAGAAGTGCGTGCGCACCCTGGACATCGACGAGGTCGGCAAGACCACCCGGCACGGCTCGTTCTTCCAGATGTGCGGCAACTTCTCCTTCGGCGACTACTTCAAGGAGGGGGCGATCGGCTACGCCTGGGAGCTGATGACCAACTCCGTCTCGGACGGCGGCTACGGCCTCGATGCGGACCGCCTCTGGATCACCGTCTACCAGGACGACGACGAGGCGTACGGCATCTGGCGCGACAAGATCGGCCTGCCGGCCGAGCGCATCCAGCGGCTGGGCAAGGCGGACAACTTCTGGTCCATGGGCGTGCCCGGCCCCTGCGGCCCCTGCTCGGAGATCAACTACGACCGCGGCCCCGAGTACGGCGTCGGCGGCGGACCCGAGGCGAACGGCGAGCGGTACCTCGAACTGTGGAACCTCGTCTTCATGCAGTACGAGCGCGGCGAGGGCACCGGCAAGGAGGACTTCGAGATCCTCGGCGACCTGCCGTCGAAGAACATCGACACCGGCCTGGGCCTGGAGCGGCTGGCGACCATCCTGCAGGGCGTCGACAACCTCTACGAGATCGACACCTCGCGCGTCATCCTGGACAAGGCGGCGAGCCTGTCCGGCACGGTCTACGGCAAGGACCACAAGACCGACGTGGCGCTGCGCGTCATCACCGACCACATCCGCAGCGCCACCATGCTCATCGGCGACGGCATCGTGCCCGGCAACGAGGGACGCGGCTACGTGCTGCGCCGCATGATGCGCCGCGCGATCCGTAACATGCGCCTGCTCGGTGCGCATCAGCCGTCAGTGCACGACCTGGTCGCGTCCGCGGTCGAGGCGATGGGGCCGCAGTACCCCGAGCTGGTCGCGGACTACACGCGCATCGACGCGGTCGCGGCCGGCGAGGAGGAGTCGTTCCTGCAGACCCTCAGGACCGGCACCAACATCTTCGAGACCGCGGTCACCTCGACCAAGAACACCGGCGGCAGCCAGCTCGCGGCGACGGACGCGTTCCAGCTGCACGACACCTTTGGCTTCCCGATCGACCTGACGCTGGAGATGGCGGCCGAGCAGGGCATCTCCGTGGACGAGGTCGGATTCCGCCGGCTGATGGCCGAGCAGCGCGCCCGGGCCAAGGCCGACGCGCGGGCCAAGAAGACCGCGCACAGCGACCTGTCGATCTACCGCGCGGCGCGCGAGGCCGGCGCGGTCGAGTTCACCGGCTACCTGGAGGTCACCCGCGAGGCACGGGTGACCGCGATCATCGGCGAGGACGGGCTGCTGCCCGTGCTGCACGAGGGCGAGGAGGCCGAGGTCGTCCTGGCCGTCACGCCGTTCTACGCCGAGGGCGGTGGCCAGCAGGCCGACTGGGGCCGGCTCAGCGTCAACGCGCCGGACCACGAGGCGGAGCTGACCGTCGTCGACGTGCAGTCGCCGATGCCCGGGCTGATCACCCACCGGGTCACCGTGCTCTCCGGCGAGGTGCGTCCGGACGACCTGGCGTTCGCGCAGGTCGACCTCGAGCGCCGCATCTCGGTCTCGCGCAGCCACTCGGCCACCCACCTGCTGCACGCGGGCCTGCGCCGGGCGCTCGGTGACACTGCCGCGCAGGCCGGCTCGCTGAACGCGCCCGGGCGGCTGCGCTTCGACTTCAAGACCCCGTCCGCGGTCCCGCACAGCGTGCTCGGTGACATCGAGGACGAGATCAACGACGTGCTGCTTCGCGATCTCGCGGTGCGCTGGTTCGTCACCGACCAGGACGAGGCCCGGCGCATCGGCGCGATCGCGATGTTCGGCGAGAAGTACGGCGAGCGGGTTCGGGTCGTCGAGATCGGCGACTACTCGCGCGAGCTCTGCGGCGGCACGCACGTCGAGCGCAGCTCGGTGATCGGCATGGTCAAGCTGCTCGGTGAGGCCTCGATCGGTTCCGGTGTGCGCCGGGTCGAGGCGCTGGTCGGGCTGGACGCATTCCGCTACCTGGCCCGCGAGCACGTGCTCGTCCAGCAGCTGGCCGGCGAGTTCAAGGCGCAGCCGGACGAGCTGCCCGATCGCATCGCCGCGGTGCTCGACAAGCTCAAGGGCGCCGAGCGTGAGCTCGACAAGCTGCGGGTCGGGCAGGTGCTCGCCGGCGCCGGGACGATCGCCGCGGCCGCCGAGCAGCTCAACGGGGTGCAGCTCGTCGTGGCCGAGGCGCCCGCCGGCGTCGGCGGCAACGACCTGCGCTCGCTCGTCCTCGACGTGCGCGGGCGGCTACGAGGCGGCGACCCGGCCGTGGTGCTGCTCGCGTCCCCGGGCGAGAGCGGGGTGAGCTTCGTGGCCGCGGTGAACGAGGCCGGGCAGCACTCGGGGCTCGCGGCCGGTGACCTCGTCAAGACGTTCGCACCGGTGATCGGTGCGCGCGGTGGTGGCAAGGCGGACCTGGCCCAGGGCGCCGGTGGCGACACGGCCCGGCTCGCCGACGCCTTCGCCGCGGTGAGGGACGTAATCACCGATTTGCCGAGGTGAGCACCACGCGATGAGCGCGCAGTCGGGTGGGACCGGGATCTGGATCGGCGTGGATGTGGGAACCGTCCGGGTGGGCGTCGCGCGCAGCGATCCCTCCGGCGTCCTCGCCGTCCCTGTCACGACGCTCGCCCGGGACGCCCGCACCGGCTCGGACGTCCGCGAGCTTGCCGCCCTGGTACGCGAGCACGAGGCGGTGGGCGTCGTGGTCGGGCTCCCGCGGACGCTGGCCGATCGCGAGGGCAGCTCGGCCGCGATGGCGCGCGAGTACGCCGCGCGGCTGGCCGAGGTGATACGTCCGATTCCTGTGCGACACGTTGACGAGCGCCTGACCACGGTCAGCGCGCAGCGTAAGCTCCTGCAGGGCGGTGTGCGGGGCAGCAGGGCCAAGCGCGCGGTGATCGACCAGGCCGCGGCCGTCGAACTGCTGCAACACTGGCTGGACTCACATCGACCCTGAGCAAAGGACGCAGGAAGTCGCGGCACGGCTGCGGCGGGGCCAATGGAACGGAGTTGCCAGGCGTGACGCAGCGCGATCACGAGTCGCTGACCGACCACGACCCGCACTCGCTGCTCTTCGGGCACGACGACGACGAGGACGGCCAGTTCGACGGCCAGTTCGACGGCCAGTTCGACGGCCAGTTCGACAGTCACACCGACGGCCAGTTCGGGGAGCACTTCGCCGGCCACCGCCCCCGGGCGCAGACCCGCTCGGCCCGCCACCAGGCTCGGCACGACCACGTGCACCACGCCCGCAGGCGGCGCAATGGCCGCGTGCTCGCCGTCCTGTCGGTGCTCGTCGTCGCCGTGGTCGCGGTCTCCGCGTGGCTGATCGTCCCGAAGGTGATCGACGTGTTCTCACCTCCCGACTACTCGGGCTCGGGTTCCGGCTCGGTCTCGATCACGGTCGCGCAGGGCGACTCCGCTGCCGACATCGGTTCGACGCTGAAGAAGGACGGTGTCATCGAGAGCGAGAAGGCGTTCACCAAGGCCGCGGGGGACAACTCCGACTCGCAGAACATCCAGCCCGGTACGTACATCCTGCGCAGGCACATGTCCGCCAAGAGCGCGCTGACGCTGCTGCTCGACCCCAGTTCGCGCAGCACGGCCGGCGACCTGGTGGTGACCGAGGGTGCGACCGTCTTCGACGTGGAGAGCCGGTTGGTCAAGATCCTCGGCCCGGGAAAGCGGGCCGCGATCGACAAGGCGGTCAAGGACGCGTCCGCGCTGGGCTTCCCGCTCGGGTACGCGCCGAAGTCCGGCGAGATCACCTCGCCCGAGGGTTTCCTGTACCCGGCGACCTACCCGATCGACCCCAAGGGCTCGCTGGTGTCCGACCTGCAGCGCATGGTCGGCAAGTTCGCCGAGCACGACCGTTCGACCGACTTCGCCGCCGACGCGAAGAGGCTCAACCTGACCCCTTACGACGCGCTGATCATCGCGTCCATCGCCCAGTCCGAGGCGCTGTTCCCGGACGACATGGCCAAGGTCGCGCGGGTGATCCTGAACCGCATCGCGATCAACAAGCCGTTGCAGATCGACGCGACCAGCGCCTACGCGGCGAAGGTGTTGGGCGAGGACCCCACCAAGATCGTGTTCGCGACGATCGACTCGCCGTACAACAGCTACCAGCACGACGGCCTGCCTCCGACGCCGATCAGCAACCCCGGCGCGGACGCGCTCAACGCGGCGGTGCACCCGCCGGCGGGCAACTGGACCTACTACGTGAACGAGGACGCGGCCGGCCACCTGTTCTTCACCAACGACGAGAACGCCTTCCAGGCCGCGGTCGTCAAGTGCCGCGCGAACCACTGGGGTTGTGGCTGAGCCAGGGCGGCGAGCGGCGGTGCTGGGGCGGCCGGTCGCGCACTCGCTCTCGCCGCTTCTGCACGCCGCCGCATACGCCGAACTCGGGCTCGACTGGAGCTACACCGCGATCGACTGCGGGACCGGCGAACTGGCGGCAGTGATCGCCGCGCGTCCCGACTGGGCCGGCTTCTCCTGCACGATGCCGCTCAAGCGCGCGGTGCTCGAGGTCGCCGACGAGGTGCGGCCGGTCGCTCGGACGGTCGGTGCGGGCAACACCCTGCTGCCGCGGCCGGGCGGTGGCTGGATCGCTGACAACACGGACGTGGCCGGTTTCCTCACATCGCTGGCCGAGCGGGTCATCGCGCCGTCGACAGCCACCGTGCTCGGCGCGGGCGGCAGCGCGCAGGCGGCGGTGGCAGCCCTCGCCGTCGCGGGCGTCCGGGAGTGCACGGTGCTGGTGCGTGACGCCTCCCGCGCCGGGCAGCTCCGCACCACGGCCGCGACCCTCGGCCTGCGACTTGAGGTGCGGGAACTTGCGGCCGACGCAGCCGGCCTGAGCGCCGAGCTGCTCGTGTCGACGCTGCCGCGCGGTGCGGCCGATCCGCTCGCGGACCGTCCCTGGGGCTCCGAGCAGGCGGTGTTCGACGTCGTGTACGACCCGTGGCCGACGCGCCTGTCCGCCGCGGTTGCGGCGGCCGGCGGCCAGGTGCTCAGCGGTGGCCTGCTTTTGCTGCACCAGGCTGCGGCGCAGGTGGAGCTGATGACGGGCCAGGATGCCCCCGTCGCGGCGATGCGCGCGGCGCTGCTCGCGGCCGCGCCCGACTGTGGCGTCTGACTGTGGCGTCTGACTGTGGCGTCTGACCGCGCTCAGCCGGCGCGCTCGAGGCGGATCACGGTGGACTTGGACACCGGCGTGTTGCTGACGTCGGCGGTGGAGTCCAGCGGCACCAGCACGTTCGCCTCGGGGAAGTACGCGGCCGCGCAGCCCCGCGGTGTCGGGTAGGCGACCGCGCGGAAGTTCTTGGCCCGGCGCTCCTGGTCCTGCCACACGCTGACCATGTCGACCAGGTCGCCGTCGCGCAGCCCCCGGTCGCGCAGGTCGTCGACGTTCACGAACACCACGCGTCGCCCGCCCTTGACGCCGCGGTAACGGTCGTCCAGGCCGTAAACGGTGGTGTTGAACTGGTCGTGCGAGCGCACCGTCTGCAGCAGCAGATGCCCGTCCGGCACCTCGACCGTCGTGGCCGGGTTGACGGTGAACCGGGCCTTGCCGGTGGCGGTCTTGAAGGTGCGCGAATCGTGCGGGCCGCGTGGCAGCATGAACCCGCCCGGCTGCGTCACCCGCTCCTCGAATGCGTGGAACCCCGGCACCACATGCTCGATGTGCTTGCGGATAACGCGATAGTCCGCGCCCATCGCGGCCCAGCCGACGTCCTCACCGAACAGCGCGTGCCCGAGCCCGGTCACGATCGCGATCTCGCTGCGCAGCTGGTCCGAGCCGGGCAGCAGGCGGCCCTTCGACGAGTGCACCATGCTCATCGAGTCCTCGACCGACACGAACTGCTCGCCGGTGGCCTGCCGGTCGCGTTCGGTGCGGCCCAGGCACGGCAGGATCAGGGCCTCGTCCCCGTGGCACAGGTGCGAGCGGTTCAGCTTCGTTGCGACGTGGACCGTCAGCGTGCAGTTCGCCATCGCCGCCTCGGTGACCTCGGTGTCCGGCGTCGCCGCCACGAAGTTGCCGCCGAGCGCGAAGAAGACGTCCACGTTGCCGTCGCGCATCGCCCGGATGGAGTCGACGGTGTCCCAGCCGTGCTGCCGCGGGGGATCGAAGCCGAACTCGTCACGCAGTGCGTCCAGGAACGCGTCCGGCATCTTCTCCCAGATGCCCATCGTGCGATCGCCCTGGACGTTGCTGTGCCCGCGGATGGGGGACGGACCCGCGCCCGGCTTGCCGATGTTGCCCCGCAGCAGTAGGAAGTTCACGATCTCCCGGATCGTGACCACCGCGTTGCGATGCTGGGTCAGCCCCATCGCCCAGCAGACGATCACGCTGTCGGCGGCGATCACCTCCGCGGCGAACCCCTCGATCTGCGCGCGGGAAAGGCCGCTCTGCTCGGTGATCGTGGACCAGTCGAGCGCGCGCCATGCCTCGGCGACCTCGGTGAATCCGTCGCAGTACGTGTCGATGAAGTCCTGGTCCAGCACCGTTCCCGGAGCGGCGTCCTCGCGCGCGAGCAGCACCTTGCTGACTCCGGCGAAGAAGGCCAGGTCGCCGTTCACCCGCACCGGCAGGTACGAATCGGCGATCGTCGTCCCGGTGCCGGCCAGCCCACGCGGCGTCTGCGGGTTCCGGAACCGTCCGAAGCCGGCCTCGGGCAGCGGGTTGACCGCAACGATCCGGGCACCGCGCTTCTTGGCGTGCTCGAGGGCGGTCAGCATGCGCGGAGGGTTGGTGCCGGGGTTCTGGCCGACGATCACGATCAGCTCGCAGTGGCTCTCGATGTCCTCCAGGGTGACGACGCCCTTGCCGACCCCGATCGTCTCGGACAGGGCGGCGCCGCTGGACTCGTGACACATGTTCGAGCAGTCCGGCAGGTTGTTGGTGCCGAGCCGGCGGGCGAGCAACTGGTAGACGAACGCGGCCTCGTTGCTCGCTCGGCCACTGGTGTAGAACACGGCGCGGTTCGGATCGTCCAGCGCTCGCAGCCGGTCGGCGACCAGACCGATCGCGTCGTCCCACGAGATCGGCGCGTAGTGCGTGGCGCCAGGCGCCAGGTGCATCGGCTCGGTCAGCCGCCCGTGGTGCTCGAGCCAGTGGTCGTCATGTGAGCGCAGGTCGGCCACCGAGTGCGCCGCGAAGAACGCGGCGTCCACGCGCTTACGCGTCGCCTCCCAGGACACCGCCTTGGCGCCGTTCTCGCAGAACTCGGCCGTCTTGCGGTGCTCGGGAT
>JBOGDQ010000298.1:0-2379 GCA_050742975.1 Jatrophihabitantaceae bacterium | reverse complement strand
CGACCAGCGTGGCCAGCGCCTCGCCCTCGACGTCCTCGGCGAGGATCGCGAGCGGCTTGCCGGTCTGCATGACCTTCTCCAGCAGCGGGAGCAGGTCCTTCACGTTGGTGATCTTCGACTCGACGATAAGGATGTACGGGTCGTCGAGGACCGCTTCCATCCGCTCGGCGTCGGTGACGAAGTACGGGCTGATGTGGCCCTTATCGAAGCGCATACCCTCGGTGAGCTCGAGCTCGAGGCCGAAGGTGTTGCTCTCCTCGACGGTGATGACGCCTTCCTTGCCGACCTTGTCCATGGCCTCGGCGATGAGCTCGCCGACCGTGGTGTCAGCGGCGGAGATCGACGCGGTGGCGGCGATCTGCTCCTTGGTCTCGACGTCCTTGGCCTGCTTGCTCAGGACCTCGGAAACCGACGTCACGGCCGCCTCGATGCCACGCTTGAGCGCCATCGGGTTGGCACCGGCGGCAACGTTGCGCAGGCCTTCCTTGACGAGCGCCTGGGCGAGGACGGTTGCCGTGGTCGTGCCGTCGCCGGCTACGTCGTCGGTCTTCTTGGCAACTTCCTTGACCAGCTCGGCGCCGATCTTTTCGAACGGCTCCTCGAGCTCGATCTCCTTGGCGATGCTGACGCCGTCGTTGGTGATCGTGGGTGCGCCCCACTTCTTCTCCAACACGACGTTGCGACCCTTCGGGCCCAACGTCACCTTGACGGCATCGGCGAGAGTGTTCATGCCGCGCTCGAGGCCGCGGCGGGCCTCTTCGTCGAACGCGATCAACTTAGCCATGCGGTGTCGTCCCTTCACTGACTTCTTCAGCACAACGCTGAGTCATGATCCGACCCGCAGTGCCCGCGACGGACGGCACTCACGGGAGCACCTCACCACGGCCGGCTGGCACTCAGCCTAGCCGAGTGCTAATCCGAGTCTGGCACTCGGCCCCCGAGAGTGCAAGCAGGCCGGTCGAGTCACTCTGCCGGCACGCCGGGGTTCACGCGGCGGACGAACGGCGCGAGTGGACGGATCGATGCGGGCTCGGCGAGCAGGTCCGCGAGTTCGAGTTGCAGCGCGCGGAAGAAGTCGTGCCGGAAGTGCTCCTGCACCGCGTTGCCGTCGGCGAACTCCTCCCAGATCCAGACCAGGTCCTCGTCGTTCGGGTCGGCCGCGACCGCGAAAAGCGTCGTGCCGGGCTCGCCGTCGAGGGTGTTCACGTAGTTGGACAGGACCCGCAGCAGTTCGTCGCGCTGTCCCTCCCGCGCCGTCATCTGCAACAGGGCCCCGAAGTCGGCTGTCTGACTCATGCAGGGTGCAACCTGCTGGCCCACGCGAGGATTCCCCTGGAGCTCGCCTCGTCGACGTGCCCGACGGCGAGCTGGACGAGCCCAGCAACGACCCGCACACACCATCACCGTCAGTCGATCACGTTTCCCCGCTGGACGTCGCTTCCGGGCGACCAAGCCGGTGTTGCGCGGGGAAAGATGATCGGGTCGGCCGCCCACAGGCCAGCGTGTCGTCCACAGCTTCTCCGGCACCATGGCGCCGAACAACGCTCAGCCGGTGTGCTGCGGTCATGCATACGACATCAGGTCCCGTTTTCAATCGAGCCGACGCGCGCGCCGCCGGGTGGTCGAACTCCGCCATTGATCGAGCCGTCCGGTCCGGACGCCTGCATCGCCTGCGCCGTGATCAGTTCACGTGCGCTCCACCGACTGAGCACCCTCGATTACTCGCAATCGCGGCAGCACGCGCCTGCAACGGCAGTGTCGTGAGCCATCGATCTGCCGCGCTCCTGAAGGGGGTTCCGCTGCTGGACCCGCGACCTGCGCGCCCTGAACTCACGGTGACGCCGAACGGGACGGGCGATGCCGCGCCGCCCTTCTGCACCGCGCGACCTCCACGACGCCGACGTGGTGAACCTGGACGGCGTCCCGGTGACCTCGGTAGCGCGGACCGTGGCAGACCTCGCACGCTCGATGCCGACAGCGGCGACGGTGGTTGCAGCGGATTCCACGCTGCACCGCGGGCTCACCGATCCGGATGCGATCGAGGACGTTCTGCTCCAGTGCTGGAACTGGCCGGGCATTCGCCGGGCCTGGCGGAGCATCGGACACGTCGACAGTCGTTCGGAGTCGCCACTGGAGTCCGTCAGCCGCCTGGTCATGTCGTGGATGCACGTGCCGACGCCGGAACACAGGCCCAGCTGTTCGACACGGGCGGGCGGTTCGTCGGCCGCGCGGACTTCTACTGGCCGGAGTTCGGCGTCGTGGGCGAGGCAGATGGGCGGATGCAGTACGACGACCGGACGGTGCTGCTCGCCGAGAAGCGTCGGCGGGAAGCTCTCGAGGCCCTCGGCCTGATCGTCGTCCGGTGGCACTGGACCGACG
>JBOGDQ010000297.1:0-29618 GCA_050742975.1 Jatrophihabitantaceae bacterium | reverse complement strand
GGCGACGGCTGTCTCCTGCGCGTACTGTGCCTGCGCGCGGGCGGACTTCTGCTGCGCCTCGGCGGCCGCCTGGTCGGCCTGCGCCTGGGCGATCTGCGCAGCTTGGTTGACCGTCGCGACGTGCGGCTGCGAGAGCGCCTTGATGTAGCCGGTGTCGTCGGAGATCGACTCGATCTGGAACGAGTCGACGACGAGGCCGAGCTTGGCCATCTCAGGCGCCGAGGCGTCGAGCACTTCGGAGGCGAGCTTCTGGCGCTCGCGGATGATGTCCTCGACCGTCATCGAGCCGACGATCGAGCGCAGGTGACCGGCGAAGATCCGGCCGGTCAGCACGCCCATCTGGTTCTGGTCGGACAGGAAGCGTTGTGCGGCGTTGACGATGCTCTCGGGGTCGTTGCCGACCTTGAACGCGATCACGGCCTTCACGTTCAGCGCGATGCCCTGCCGGGTCACGCACCGCTCCTCGACCTCGGACTCGTTCATCGACAGCGTGAGCAGCTGCGCCTTGCGGAAGTACGGCAGCACGAACGCGCCGTGACCGGTGACGACGCGGAACGGCGTCCCGGTGTCGGACTTGCCGCCCGAGACGACCATCGCTTCGTCGGCCCGTGGCACGTGGTAGAAGAACATCGCGTCGTCCTTTGTCAGTAGCGGATGGTCAGAGATCCAGCGTCAGAGATCCAGCTCGGAGGCCGGCCGGTCGTCGGGGAACGCGATCACGTCCACGGTCCGCGCCCCGCGTTCGGCCAGCACCAGAACGCGGGCGCGCTTGGGCAGCGGTTCGGGCGACCAGGCCAGGTAGGTCTCGGTGGCGCCGCGCAGCGTCAGGACGACCTCGCCCGGGCCTTGATCGCCGCGCGTGGCAACGGCCAGCGAGCCGATCAGCCCGACGGGACCTTCGGACATCCGAACCAACCTCCCTCGCTCGTGAGCCGCATCGGACCCTAGAGCGTGATACCCGGTGACCGCCATGGCGAGCGTGATCACGCCCGGCCCGCGATCGTGCGTACGACCTGCGCAGCCGGCCGCGCTGTGATCGATCGCCAGCCCGTCCCGGCCCACAGGTTGGGAACCTCCGGATCGCCCGCTGCCGTAGCCGCCGCGCGCAGTGGGCGGGTGAGGTGGTGCACCTCGGGGTAGGCGCGCGGGGCGTCCGGGTGCTCGCGGGCGAGCCGGTTGCGCAGCCCGCGCCCGTAGCGGCCGCTGTAGGCCCGGGTGATCGCGGTTTCGTCGAAGGCCCCGTCGAGCAGAGCCCGACGGTGCACCGCTGACGTCCCGGCCTCGGGTGTGCACAGCAGCGCCGTCCCGAGCTGGGCGGCGACCGCGCCTGCCCCGAGCGCCGCGGCCAGGCCGGCGCTGTCCATCACGCCGCCGCTCGCGATCAACGGCAGCGGCGTCGTGTCCCGCAGCTCCGCGAGCAGGTGCAGCAGCGGGGTCAGGTTGGGCGAGCAGTCGTCGAAGCCGCCCTGGTGCCCGCCCGCCTCGGTGCCTTGGACGATCAGCAGGTCGACCCCGGCGGCCTGGGCCTGCCTGGCCTCCGCGGCGCCGGTGACAGTGACGGCGACCTGCGAGCCGGCCCCGTGCAGCCGCTCTACCACGTCGGTCGCGGGGCAGCCGAAGGTGAAGCCGGCCAACTGCGGTGCGGTGGCTACGACGACGTCGAGCTTGGCCTGGTACGCGTCGTCCTCCCAGCGCGGCTCGCCGAGCGCGACCCCCAGCCGATTCGCCTCGGGCTGCAGCTCGTCGGCATACCGGGCGATGGCCACCGGGTCGCCCGGGGTGGACGGCACGAACAGGTTCACGCCCAGCGGGCCACCGGTCAGGGCCCGGGTTGCGGCGATCGCGTCACGCAGGGCGTCCGCCGTGAGGTAGCCGCCCGCGACAAACCCCAGCCCGCCGGCGTTTGCGACCGCCGCGGCGAGCGCGCGCGTGGACGTTCCGCCGGCCATGGGGGCCTGGACGATCGGCAGCTCGATCGGGAGCACCCCGCCATCATGCTCCGCGGTGCCTGATGGAGCGGGCGTGCGGATCGGTGCTCACCGGATGGCGCGCTCTGTGAGAATGGGCCGGTGCCCGAGGAGTCCCTGCCGCGCCGGATTCTCGCGTGCGTCGAGTCGATCCCGCCCGGGAAGGTGATGACCTACGGCGACGTCGCGGAGTTCTGCGGCTCGAGGGCGGCCCGCATGGTCGGCCGGGTGCTGGCGATGGACGGGCGAGGGGAGTTTGCGACGCGGGACGGCGAGCATGGCACGGTTCCGTGGCATCGCGTGCTGCGGGCGAACGGCACGTGCGCCGAGCACCTCTACACCGAGCAGCGTCAACTGCTGCTCAGCGAGGGCGTCCGGTTCATCGGCAACCGGGTCGATCTGGCGGCGCACCGCTGGGACGGGCGAGCGGTCAGCTCGCGTTCGGCAGCACCTGCGTCTTCAACCCGGCGCCGCCCCGGAACGCCTCGATCGCGTCCGAGTAGCGAGCGAGCGGGTAGCGATCGGTGATGAACACCGACGGGTCGAGGACACCGGAGGCGAACAGGTCGGCCGCGCGCTCGTAGCTGTGCAGCACGGCCATCGAGCCGGTGATGGTGATCTCCTTGTTGTAGATGCGGTACGGGTCGATCGTCGCCCGCGCGGCGTAGTCGGCCACCCCAAACTGCAGGAACGTCCCGCCCGGCCCGACGCGCCCGATACCGTCCTGGATCGCCCGCTCGTTCCCGGTCGCGTCGACGACCAGCTCCCACCCGTACGCCAGTTCCATCTCGTCGGCGCTGGTCGCGGTGCGCGAGCAGCCCAGCTGCGCGGCCACCTTCAGCCGATCGGCGTTCACGTCCACCACGTCGACCGAGACGGCGCCGACCCGCTTGGCCAGCTCGAGCATCATCAGCCCCATCGTCCCGGCGCCGTAGATCAGCACGTGCGCGCCGAGTTGGCTGGACAGCACGTCGTAACCGCGCACCGCGCACGACAGCGGCTCGATCAGCGTGGCGTCGGCGGTCGCGACCGAGTCGGGCAGCCGCACGCAATTGGCTGCGGGCGCCGCCGCGAACTCGGCCGCGCCGCCGGAGGTCGTCACGCCGATCCCGCCCCAGTGCAGGCAGAGGTTGTTCCGGCCCAGGCGGCAGTAGTGGCACTCGAAGCAGTACAGCGACGGATCGACGGCCACGCGGTCGCCCTCGGCAACGGAGTCCACCTCGGTGCCGAGGGCGACCACGACGCCGGCGAACTCGTGACCGGGGATCAGCGGCAGCGACGGCGCGAACTCGCCCTGCAGGATGTGCAGGTCCGTCCCGCACAGGCCGACCGCCGCCACCTGGACCACGACCTCGCGCGGCCTAGGGGTCGGGTCGTCGACGCTCTCGATCCCGATCTCGCCGACCGACTTGATCACTGCCGCTCTCACTTGACGGCTCCGAGGGACAGGCCCTGGACCAGCTTGTCCTGCGCGGCGAAGCCGGCGATCAGCACCGGCAGCGAGACGATCGTCGCGGCCGCGCATACCTTGGCGAGGAACAGTCCCTGGCTGGTCACGAAGCTGGTGAGGAACACCGGTCCGGTCTGCGCCGAGACGCCGGTCAGGACCCGTGCGAACAGCAACTCGTTCCAGCTGAAGATGAAGCAGATCAGCGAGGTCGCGGCGATGCCCGGCATCGAGATCGGCACGATGATCTTGCGCATCTGGTACAGCAGGCCCGCGCCGTCGATGGACGCCGCCTCCAGGATCGCCGGCGGGATCTCGGCCAGGAACGAGCGCATCATCCACACCGCGATCGGCAGGTTCATCGAGGTGTAGAGGATCGTCAGCAGCAGGATGTTGTCCAGCATGTCGATCTTCTGCGCGATCAGGTAGATCGGCAGCAGCCCGGCAACCGGTGGCAGCATCTTGGTGGACAGGAAGAAGAACATCACGTCCGTCCACTTGCGCACCGGACGGATCGAGCAGGCGTAGGCGGCGGGGATCGCCAGCGCGAGCACGAACAGCGTCGACAGCACACTCGCGGTCAGCGAGTTGGCCAGGTACGGCCACGGGTTCGCGCCGCCGCTGAAGAAGTCGCGGTATCCGTCGAAGGTGAGCGGTGCGCCGATGCTCGGTGGGTTGGTGCTCGCGTCCGACTCGCTGTGGAACGACGTCAGGATCATGAACAGCACCGGGACGACGAAGATGATCCCGACGATCCAGGCGATCACGCCGAGGTAGGCGTTGGCGTGGCTCTTCGGCTTGACCTTCGGCGCCTCGATCTTCGGCGGGGCCGTTGTCGCGAGCGCGGTCATCGGCCGACCTCCTCTTCGAACAGGGACGACACGACGCGCAGTGCGAACGTCGCGATGATCAGCGAGCCGATGACCACCACGACGCCCTGCGCCGAGGCCAGCCCGTAGTCGTGCGCGCTGAAGAACGTCTGGTAGATCGTGTACGGCATGTTCGCCGTCCCGAGCCCGCCGGACGTGATCGTGAAGACGGTGTCGAAGTTCTGGACGATGTAGATGCCACCCAGCAGCCCGCCCAGCTCCAGGTACTTACGCAGGTGCGGGAAGGTGATGTAGCGGAACGCCTGCCACGGCGTCGCGCCGTCGACGTAGGCCGCCTGGACCACCTCCTTGTCGCGCGACTGCAGGCCGGCCAGCAGGATCAGCATCATGAACGGTGTCCACTGCCAGATCAGCTCGGCCTCGACCATGAGCTTCGGGTGCGCGGTCAGCCAGTCCGGCTGGGTTGCCGTGGCGCCGAACAGCTTGCCGATCGCGTTCAGCGTGCCGTTCAGCAGGCCGTAGCTGGGGTTGTAGATGCCGTGCTTGAACAGCAGGGCCGCGGCGACCGGGACGATGAGGAACGGGGTGATCATCAACGTCCGCACGAGCCCGCGGCCGAAGAAGATCCGGTCGAGCAGCAGTGCGATCAGCATGCCGAGCACCAGGCTCACGAGCACGACCGTCACGGTGAGCACGATCGTGAACAGGATCGAGGATCGCAGCGTCGCGTCGCTGAACACCTTGCGGTAGTTGTCGATCCCGGCGAAGCCCTTGTTCTGCGGTGACAGCGCGTTCCACCGCATGAACGAGATGACGAGCGTGGCGACGAACGGCAACTGGGTGACGATGATCAGGAAGATCAGCCCCGGGAGCAGGGGCGCGCGTCGAGCCCAGCGCTCCTGCCTGTTCAGCGCATGCGCCGCGGTGGGCGGGGCCTTGTGCCGCTCGCGCTTGCTGGCCGGCGATGCGTCGAGCGCGGAGACGTCTGCGGTCATCTGCTCGGCCCTCTCATCCCTTTGCGTAGGTCTTGCCGACGGCGGACGCCAGCTTCTGCCCGTTCTTCAGGGCGCTGTCGACGGATTCCTTGCCGGCGATCGCAGAGCTGATGTCCTGCGAGACCTGGGTGCCGAAGTCGGTGAACTCGGGGATGTCGACGAACTGGATGCCCCCCGTCGGCCGCGGCTGCACGCCCGGCGAGCTCGGGTCGGCCGACTGGATCGCATGCAACGTGGGCTGCGCGAACGCGCTCGCGACCTTGAGGTAGTCCGGGTTGGAGTAGGTCGAAGCCCGTTTGCCGGCCGGGACGTTCGCCCAGCCCAGCTTCTGGCCGACCAGCTGCTCGTACGCCTTGCTCGAGGCCCACGACACGAACTTCCAGGCGTTGGACAGGTGCTTGCCGCCCTTCTCGATCGCCCAGGACCAGGCGTACAGCCAGCCGGACGTCTGCGTCTTGACGACCGGCGCGGGTGCGTAGCCGATCTTGCCCGCGACGGGCGAGCCCTGGGCCTCGAGCGATCCGGCGGCCGACGTCGCGTCGTACCACATCGCGACCTTGCCCTGCTCCAGATCGGTCAGGCACTCGGTGAACCCGGACTGGGCCGCGCCGATCTCGCCGTGCTGGCGGACCAGGTTGACGTAGAAGTTGACCGCCTGCTTGAACGGCGCCGCGTCGACATGCGCCGAACAGTCCTTGTCGAACCAGGTGCCGCCGAACGTGTTCACGACCGTCGTGAGCGGCGCGAGCACCTGGCCCCAGCCGGGCTGGCCGCGCAGGCAGATGCCCTTCATGCCGGGCTGCGCGCCGTCGGCCTGTGCGGCCAGTGCCGCGACCTGCTGCCAGGTCGGGTGGGCGGGCATCGTCAACCCCTTGGCCTTGAAGACGTCCTTGCGGTACATGAGGAACGAGGACTCGCCGTAGAAGGGCTCACCGTAGATCTTGCCGTCAGCGCCGGTCAGGCTCTGCGCGATCGGCTTGAGGATGTCGGCCTGGTCGAACGCGGTGTCGTGCGCGAGGTAGGAGTCCATCGGCTGGAGCCAGCCGTTCTTCGAGTAGAACGGGATCTCGAAGTTGGACAGCGTCGCCACGTCGTACTGGTGCGCCTGGCTGGAGAACTCCTGGCTCGCCTTGTCCCGTAGGTCGTCCTCGGGCAGCGTGGTGAAGTCGACCTTGATGCCCGTCTGCTTGGTGAACACCGGCGCCAGCTTCTGCAGGTCGATCATCTGCGGGTTGTTCACCATCAGCACGCGAATGGTGTTCGGCCCGTCGTTGCCCGCCCAGCCGAAACCGCTGCAGGCGCTCAGGCCGCCCGCAACCGTCAACGCGGCAGCCAAAACGGCCACCGTTCGCAACGTTGTGCCCCGCACGCCCGCCTCCAAGATCCGGACTTCCGATGCTCAAACGAGCAGGAATGCGCTCGAATCGTCACCGGTCAAGATGCTGCGCGGGATGGCCGCTGTCAAGAGATTCTGCGATAATGAGCCGCCTACCGCTCATCTGAGCGCTCGATCTTTCGGGAGGTGAGAGTGGCTCCCAAGCCGACCGAGCTGATCCTGATGGCGCGCGTGGCCCGCCGGTACTACGAGGACGACCGCTCGAAGAAGGACATAGCCGACGAGCTTGGGATCAGTCGGTTCCGCGTCGCGCGGCTGCTGGAGAGCGCGCGCCGCTCGGGCATGGTGCGGATCCAGATCGAGCCGCCGACCGGCGTCAACACCGAGCTGTCCGTGGAGCTGCAACGCGTCTTCGGGCTGGCCCATGCGGTGGTTGTAGACGTCGTCGACGACCACCCCGAGGCGCTGCGAACCAGGCTGGGAGAGGTGGCGGCCGAGGTGCTCCAGGAGGTGGTCGGGCGCGACGACGTGCTCGGCATGGCCTGGGCCCGCTCGCTCCGCGGCATCGGTGCGTCGATCTCGGCGATCGCGGCCTGCCCGGTCGTCCAGCTCACCGGCGCCATGTCCGGCCCGGACGGCAGCGACGTGATCGACCTCGTTCGCCGTGTCGCGCTGGCCGGCGGCGGGACCCCGCACGTCTTCTACGCGCCGCTCGTCGCGCACGACACCGCATCGGCGCGAGTGGTTCGACGGCAGCCGGACGTGTCCCGGGCGCTCGAGCTGGCCTCGAAGATCACCGTGGCGGTGGTCGGCATCGGGGCGTGGGAGCCGGGCCTGTCGACGATCTACGACATGGTCGAGCCGCAGGCGCGCGATCGGGCCGGCGTGCTGGGGACGATCGGCGAGATCTCCGGCGCGCTCATCGATGCCGACGGCCGCGGCGTGCAGAGCCCGCTCAGCCGCCGGATAATCGGCGTCACCGCGGAGCAGCTCGAGCACATCGACCTGGTCATCTCGGTGGCGTACGGCGAGGGCAAGGCGCAGGCGGTCGCGGCCGCCCTCGGCGGCGGGCTGGTCAACGGACTGATCACCCATACCGGGCTGGCTCGTGCGATCCTGGCCACGGATTCGGCCAAAGCGGCCGCGCAGGCAGCACGTGAGACGGCAGATGCGACAGCAGATTGACGACGGACCGCTGGCGGGCGGCACGGCGAACCGGGGTCGGGTGATCCGGATCGGCGACACCGTGCACCGCCCGGTGGGTGCGCACACCCCGGCGGTCCACGCGCTGCTGCGCCACCTCGCCGGCCGTGGCTTCACCGCGGTGCCCCGGGTGATCGGGGTGAACGAGCGGGCCGAGATCGTCGGCTACCTCGAGGGGACGGCGGCGACCGATCCGGTACCGGCGTGGGCGCTCACCGATGACGCGCTGGTGAGCGTCGGTGCCCTGCTACGCGGTTACCACGCCGCGTGCGCCGGCTTCGATGCGAGCCGGTGGAGCTGGCAGCGGCCGGTGCCTGCGCAGTGGCAGGGCCCGATCGTCACGCACAACGACCTCAACCCGGCGAACGTGATCTTCCGGGGCGGCCGCGCCGCGGCGCTGATCGACTTCGATTTGGCCGCGCCGGGTGCGGCCGCATTCGACCTGGCCGTCACGGCGTGCTTCTGGGCACCGCTGCGGGCGGACGCGGACATCGAGGACAGCCGTCGCGGCAGCGCGATCGCCCGGTTCCGGCTGCTGCTCGACGGCTACGGTGCGGAGGTGGAGCTGCGTCGCGAGGTCGTCGCCGCCACCGGTGCCGCGAACCGCTGGATCGCCGATGTCATCGAGGAGAACGCGAACCGGGGCCACCCTGCGTTCGGGCGTCTGTGGCAGGACGCCATGGGCCTGCACCGGCGCGCGTCCGGCTGGCTGTCCGCCCATACCGACGACCTGCTCCGCGCGAGCCGATAGGAGCATCATGCCGCTCGTGGCCGGCGCCGACTCGTCGACGCAGTCGTGCAAGGTCGTGGTCCGCGACGCGAGCACCGGCGCCCTGGAACGCACCGGCGCGGCCGCCCATCCACCGGGAACGTCGGTGCACCCACAGGTGTGGTGGGATGCGTTGCAGTCCGCGATCGACGCCGCGGGAGGGTTGGCCGACGTCGCGGCGATCGCGGTTGGCGGACAGCAGCACGGCATGGTGTGCCTGGACGACAGCGGCGCGGTCGTGCGCGACGCGCTGCTGTGGAACGACACCCGCTCCGCGCAGGCGTCCGCGGACCTGATCGCCGAACTCGACGGCGGTGCCGCGGCCTGGGCGAAGGCGGCCGGGTCCGTCCCCGTTGCCTCGTTCACCGTCACCAAGCTGCGCTGGCTGGCGACGCACGAGCCGTCGAACGCGGCCCGTACCGCCGGCGTCTGCCTGCCGCACGACTGGCTGACCTGGCGGCTGCGCGACAGCACGGACCTCGCCGCGCTGACCACCGACCGCGGCGACGCCAGCGGCACCGGGTACTGGTCGCCGGTGGACGGGGTCTATCGCGACGACCTGATCGAGCTGGCGTTCGGCGCGCGTCCGATGCTGCCGGCGGTGCTCGGCCCGTCCGACGCGGCCGGCCGCACACCGGGTGGTGCCCTGGTCGGGCCGGGCACGGGGGACAACGCGGCGGCCGCGCTGGGGGTCGGCGCGCGGCGCGGCGACGTGATCGTGTCGATCGGGACGTCCGGAGTGGTGAGCGCGCTCAGCCCGACGCCGACCGCCGACCCGGCCGGCATCGTGGCCGGATTCGCCGATGCGACCGGGGCGTTCCTGCCGCTGGTCTGCACGCTGAACGCGGCGCGCGTGCTGTCGTCGACCGCCCGCCTGCTGGGTCTGGATCTCGACGGCCTGTCGCGCCTGGCGCTGGACGCGCCGCCCGGCTGTGACGGGCTGGTGATGGTGCCGTACTTCGACGGTGAGCGCACCCCCAACCGTCCGGACGCGGCCGGGTCGGTGCTCGGGCTGACCCACGCCAACTCGACGCCCGCGCACGTGGCTCGTGCCTCGATCGAGGGCCTGCTCTGCGGGCTGGCCGACGGGCTCGACGCCCTGCGCGCGCAGGGCGTCGAGATTCACCGGATCGTTCTGGTCGGTGGCGGCGCCCGGTCCGAGGCGCTGCGGCAGATCGCACCCTCGGTGTTCGGGACGTCCGTTCTCGTGCCGTCACCCGGGGAATACGTTGCCGACGGCGCAGCGCGGCAGGCGGCTTGGGCGCTGTCCGGAGCTGTCGCCCCTCCGGAGTGGGACCAGCACTCGGTCCAGCGCTACGACGCGGATCCGATCCCGTCGGTGCGGGGGCGCTACGCCGAGGTGCGGGAGTTGACGGCCGCGCGCTTGCTGGCTTGAGGTCGTGATCAGCTGCGAGTTGTGGCTGCCGGGCGACCACTACCCGCAGCTGATCACCCGGACGATCGACACCCTCCCCGACCAGGTTCCAGGAAGCGCTCGATCGTGGCGAGGTCGTCCGGGGAAAGACCCGTCTCGGGGTTGGCCGACAGCAGCAGCGCGCCCGTCCAACGCTCGAGCGCTTCCAGCTCCGAAGCGCTCTGCGGGTCGGCCCGGTACAGGTCGAACTGGTCGTCGGTCCACAGCAGGCGACGGCCGGATTCGGCGACCCGCCGCGCGGCCGGGATCTTCCACCAGACGGGGGGAGCGGCGCTCCACTCGGGTGCGACCGAGATGGGGATCGCCGGCAGGCCGAGCGCAGGAGCCAGGCCGGTCACCGCAGCCGAGCGCCAGGTGCTGTGCCAGCGGATCTCGGCCAGCCCGTTGCGGTGCACCCGGTGGATGAAGTCGAGCACCGGCCGGGCAGCGAGGATCGGGTACGTCCCCATGCCCTGTTCCGGGATCACGGCCGTCACGACCCGCTGCACCCACGCGGACTCGGGCCAGGTGTCCGTCGGCAGGCTCATCCCCAGCGCGTTGATCACGCCGTCGATGTCGAGCAGCCAGACGGGAGGGCCGGGGTTGGGCGCGGGCATGATGCAGCGAACTTATCGGTTGGGACCGGCCGGCCCGTACCCTCCCCGCGGCGAAACTGTCGGCCCGCCGTGCTGGGATAGCGGACGTGCCCCGATCCGCCGAACCGAGCTACCGGCTCGTCCGCCGCGCACCCGCGCCGGCCGTCGCGCCGGTGCTCGACGAGGCGCAACAGCGGGTGATCGACCACCCCGGCGGCCCGCTGCTCGTGCTCGCCGGACCGGGCACCGGCAAGACCACCACGCTGGTCGAGGCAGCGGTCGCACGCGTGGCGGCGGGTGTACCGGTCGAGGACCTCCTGATGCTGACCTTCAGCCGCCGGGCCGCCGGCGAGCTGCGCGACCGGGTCACCGCCCGACTGGATCGCACGCTGCGCGAGCCGGTCGCCCGGACGCTGCACTCCTACGCGTTCGGCGTGCTGCGCATGGCCGCCGTCCGCCAGCAACTCCCGGCGCCGCGGTTGCTGGCCGCGGCCGAGCAGGACGTGATCCTGCGCGAGCTCGTCCAAGGGAGCTCTCCCGAGCGCTGGCCGCCGGGCCTGCGCCCTGCCCTGCCGACCCGTGCCTTCGCCGGTGAGTTGCGCGACCTGCTGATGCGGGCGGTCGAACGGGGACTGGACGGCCCGACGTTGTCCGCCCTCGGTGCGCGGCGTGGCCGTGCGGACTGGGTAGCGGCCGGCGCGCTGCTCGACGAGTACCACGGCGTCACCGCGCTGGGCGCACCCGGTGCGTACGACCCGGCCGAGCTGATCCGCGCGGCGGTGGCCATGCTCCAGGACGATCCCGAGCTGCTCGCGGCCGAGCGGGCGGCCCGCCGCCGGATCTTCGTGGACGAGTACCAGGACACCGATCCGGCGCAGCTCGACTTGCTGACCCTGCTGGCCGAGGGAGCTGACGAGCTGATCCTCGTGGGTGATCCCGACCAGTCCATCTACGCCTTCCGCGGTGCCGACGACTCGGCGATCCGCGACGTCGATACGCGGTTCGGCGAGCCTTTCCGCGAGGTGCCGGTCGTCGCGCTGACCACCTGCCGGCGCTCCGGCGGCGCGCTGCTGGCCGCCACGCGTCGCGTCGCGTCGGCGTTGCCTGGCCGGGCCGAACAACGGCGCCTGATCGCGGCGCCCGACCTGCCCGCCGGAACGGTCGAGGTCGCGGTCTTCCGCTCGGCGAGCGAGGAGGCGGCCCACCTGGCGGCGATCCTGCGCCGCGCGCACCTGGACGGGATGCCCTGGTCGCGCATGGCTGTTCTCGTCCGCTCGACCACGACCGTGCTGGGGACACTGCGCCGGGCGATGGTCACCGCCGGCGTCCCGGTGTCGGTGCGCGGCGAGGACCTGCCGCTGGCCGAGCAGCAGACAGTGCGGCTGCTGCTCGACGTCCTGGCCTGCGTCCTTCACCCCGAGACGATGGACGAGGACGCCGCCGAGAGATTGCTGCTCGGCCCGATCGGTGGCGCGGACGTGGTGTACCTGCGGCGGCTGCGGCGGACCCTGCGGCAGCTGGCCGAACCGGTCGGGGAGCCGACCCGGCTCGCCGCCGCGCTGCTGGACCCGAAGGGCGCGCCGGTGCTGCCCGAGCACGTCCGGTACCCGGTCGTCCGGGTGGCCGAGGTGCTGGCCGCCGGGCAGGACGCGGTCGCCGCCGGCTCGTCGCCGGAGGCTGTGCTGTGGGCGATCTGGTCGGCGTCCGGGCTCGGGCCGAGGTGGGAGCGGGCCAGCCGGGTCGGCGGTTCGGCTGGGGCGGCTGCCGACCGCGACCTGGACACCGTCGTCGCCCTGTTCGACGCGGCCGCGCGGTTCACCGACCGGCTGCCGGCCGCTCCGGTCGCCCGCTTCGTCGAGCACCTTGCCGCGCAGCAGATTCCCGGCGACACGATGACGGCTCAGGGCAGTGAGCCCGACGCCGTCTCGATCCTCACCGCTCACGCGAGCAAGGGTCTGGAGTGGGACCTGGTCGGCATCGCCAACGTGCAGGAGGGCAGCTGGCCCGACCTGCGCCGACGTGGCTCGCTGCTCGGCTCGGAGCAGCTCGTCGACGTGCTGGCCGGCCGCGATCCTGCCGTGCTGTCCAGCGTCGCGCCCCAGCTGGCCGAGGAGCGCCGGCTGTTCTACGTCGCAGCCACCCGGGCCCGACTTCGCGTGATCGCCACTGCCGTCGCGGGCGACGAGGAGCAGCCGTCCCGGTTCCTGGACGAGCTGGACCCGGTCGACGGCGACCGCGAGATCGCCCAGCCGTTGCGCGGTGCCCACCTGACCGGGCTGGTGGCCGAGCTCCGCTCCGTCGCCTGCGATCCCGCCGCCGGTGAGGACCGCTCCGCCGCCGCGGAGCAGCTCGCCCGGCTGGCAGCGCAGGGCGTGCCGGGCGCCGCGCCGGACGAGTGGTGGGGGCTGCTGCCGCTGTCCGACGACGGGCCGGTCGCCGACCCCGACCGCCCGGTCCCGGTCAGTCCCTCGCGCATCGAGTCGTTCCTCAACTGCGAGGTCCGCGCGCTGCTCGTCGACCTGGGCGTGCGCTCGGGCAACCAGGTGTCCGCCTCGCTCGGCACGCTGATCCACGACATCGCGGCGAACGCGCCGGCCGGTGCCGACGTCGCGACGCTGGAGCGGATGCTCGACGAGCGGTGGGCCACGCTCGACTTCGGCGCCCGCTGGTTCGCCGACCACGAGCGGGTGCGCGCGAGCGGCATCCTGGGCCGGCTGGCGGCGTGGCTGCAGACCAGCCGGAGCGAACTGGAGCTCGTCGCGGTGGAGGAGGGGTTCGGCGTCCAGGTCGGCGACGCGGTGATCCGGGGACGGGTCGACCGGCTCGAACGTGATGGCGACGGGCGCCTGGTCGTCGTCGACCTCAAGACCGGCAAGAGCAAGCCGAAGGACGCCGAGCTGCCGGCCAACCCGCAGCTCGGTGCCTACCAGCTCGCGGTCGAGCACGGCGCCTTCCCGACCGCCGGCGACCGGTCCGGCGGCGCGATGCTCGTGCAGCTGGCGACCGGCGTCAACGTCGCGGAGCAGCGGCAGGGTCCGCTGGGCGACGCCGACGATCCGGGCTGGATCGCGGCCGAGGTCACCCGCGTCGCCGCCCGGCTGCGCGGCAGCGAGTTCACGGCGACGATCGGCAAGGACTGCCGCCGGTGCGACGTCAAGGCATCCTGCCCCATCCAGCCCGAGGGCCGGCAGGTGACGACGTGATGCATCGTCGCCGTCCTGCCCGATCCAGGCTGAGTCAACCCGCGGGCCGGCAGGTGAGGACATGATCTCCGCCGCCGAGCTGAGCGAGCGGCTCGGCCTGCCCCCGCCCACCGACGAGCAGGCCGCCGTCGTCGAGTCCGGGCTCGACCCGGCCGTCGTCATCGCCGGCGCGGGCTCGGGCAAGACCGAGACGATGGCCGCCCGCGTCGTCTGGCTGGTCGCGAACCGTCTCGTCGATCCGGAGTCGGTGCTCGGGCTGACGTTCACCCGCAAGGCTGCGGCCGAGCTGGGCAAGCGCATCCGGCGCCGCCTGGCGCAGTGGCGACACGTCGTCGAGCAGGACAGTCCGGAGAACCTCGAACTGCTGGCGCTGCTGCGGGCCGGCGAGCCGACGGTGTCCACCTACGCGGCCTACGCCGGCCGGCTCGTCGGCGAGCAGGCGCTGCGGCTGGGCGCCGAACCGGACGCGCGCCTGCTCTCGCCCGCGCAGGGCTGGCAGCTGGCCGACTCGGTGGTCCGCGCCAGCCCGGGCCCGCTGCCCGGCGGCATCGGCACGCCCGGCTCGATCGTCGGCTGGGTGCTGGCGATGGCCGGCCAGTTCGCCGACCACCTCGTCACACCCGATGACGTCGAGGGGTTCTGCACCGCGGCGCTGGCGAGTATCGACGAGATCGCGACGCGCGGCCGGCTCAACAAGACCGGCCCGGTGGCCGAGCTCATCGCGTCGCTCCAGCATCGCCAGGCGCTCGTCGGGCTGACCCGCGACTTCGCGGCGGCCAAGGCAGCTGTCCCCGCCGTCGACTTCGGCGACCAGATGGCGCTCGCGGCGCGGCTGGCCGGGATCGCCGAGGTGCAGGCCGTCGAGCGAGCCCGGTACCGCGCGGTGCTGCTGGACGAGTACCAGGACACCGGGCACGCGCAGGTCGAGCTGCTGCACGGCCTGTTCGGCGGCGGGCACCCGGTCACCGCCGTGGGCGACCCGTTCCAGTCGATCTACGGCTGGCGCGGAGCGAGCGCGGGCAACATCGAGGCGTTCGACCGTCGGTTCACGCGCAGTGATGCCGGCCCGGCCACCGTGTACCCGCTGGCCACCAGCTTCCGCAACGACCGGCTGATCCTCGACGCCGCCAACGCAGTGGCCAGGGAGCTGCGCAGCGGCCCCACGACCGTCGAGCTGCGCCCACGCGCCGGTGCCGGCCCGGGGACTATCGAGCTGGTTCGGACCGAGACGCACGACGACGAGGCTCGCTGGGTGGCCGAGCGCATGCGAGCGGCATGGCAGGCGCTGCCCGGCCGCGAGCGCACCGCGGCCGTGCTGGTGCGGCGACGCACCCAGATCCCACTGCTCGCCGAGGCGCTGCAGGACGTCGGGTTGCCCGTCGAGATCGTCGGGCTGGGTGGCCTGCTCACCACGCCCGAGGTCGCCGACGTGGTGTCGACGCTGCGGGTGCTCGCCGATCACGAGGCGGCGCCCTCGCTGGCGCGGCTGCTCGTCGGGGCGCGGTGGCGGATCGGGCCGCGCGATCTTGCCGCGCTGCACGATCGGGCCCGGTGGCTCGGTCGGGGCGACGACGGTGCAGCAGCCGTGGAGGACGACGAGCGGTTCACGATCATCGAGGCGCTCGACGACCTGGGGCCGGCCGAGCGGTACTCGGCAGCCGGGTACGCGCGCCTCGATCGACTCGCCGGCGAGCTGCGCCGGCTGCGGCGCCGGGTGGGCGCGCCGCTGTCCGAGCTGGTTGCCGAGATCGAGCGGGTCATCGGGATCGACATCGAGGTGGCCGCGCGCGCAGACCGGGCCGCCGTCGGGCGCGCCCACCTGGACCGGTTCCTGGACGAGGCCGCGCTGTTCGCCGCCGAGGCGAGCGACACGCGCGGGGCCACGCTCACCGCGTTCCTCGCCTACCTCGACGCCGCGGAGGAGGAGGAGAACGGCCTGGAGGCGGGCGAGGTCGTCGTCGAGACCGAGCGGGTGCAGCTGCTGACCGTCCACGGGGCCAAGGGTCTGGAGTGGGACGTCGTTGCGGTGCCCGGCCTGGTGTCCGGCGTCTTTCCGGCCGACCCGCGCAGCGTCAACTGGACCAGGGCGCGGCACGAGCTGCCGATCCCGCTGCGCGGTGACCGCGGCGACCTGCCCGAGCTCGTGATCGCCGGAGCGGCCGACCCGAAGGAGCTCGGCGACCTGCTCAAGGACCACGACGGCGAGCTCAAGCGACGGCATGCGCGCGAGGAGCGGCGGCTGGCGTACGTGGCGCTGACGCGCGCGAAGTCGGTGCTGCTGGGTTCGGCCTACGTCTGGGACGCGAACGTGAAGCCGCGCGAACTCTCGCCGTTCCTCGTCGAGCTGCTGGCCCACCGCGAGCCGCTCGCCTGGTTCGAGCCCGAGCCCGACGCGGTCAATCCGGTCACCGCGCGGACCCGGACGGGGCTGTGGCCGATCGATCCGCTGGGTCCGCACGGCGGTTCTCCCAGCGCCGCGCATCCCGGGCGGCGGGCGGACGTCGAGGCGGGGGCGGCCCTCGTCCGCGCCGCCCTGACCGCCGACGCGGGTCAGGGAACCCTGTTCCCCGAGCTGCCCGCTGGCAGCCCGCCGACCGCTGTGCCTACCGCCGACCGACCGCCCGCGCTACCTGCTGTCGGCCGTCCGGCCGAGTGGCCGCACGACGTCGACCTGCTGCTGGCCGAACGTGCCCGGCTGCGTCGAGGCGACGTGATCGAGGTCGAGCTACCGGCCCAGCTCTCGGTGTCCCAACTCGTCGAGCTCGAACGCGACGCCGGCGAGCTGGCCCGGCGCATCCGCCGCCCGGTACCGCGCCCGCCCGCGCCGTGGGCCCGCCGCGGTACCGCGTTCCACACCTGGCTCGAGCAGCGGTGGCAGGCGCAGACGCTGCTCGACGTCGACGAGCTGCCTGGCGCGGCCGACGCCGCCGCCGACGACTCGGAGTTCCTCGCCCTGCGCGAGGCCTTCGAGCGCAGCGAATGGGCCGAGCGCACGCCGGCCGAGGTCGAGGTGCCGTTCGAGATGGCGGTCGCGGCCGGGACGCTCGTGCGCGGCCGGATGGACGCGGTGTTCGGCAGCGCCGCGGACGGCTGGCTGGTCGTCGACTGGAAGACCGGCCGCAAGCCCGCGGGTACCGCCGCCGAGGCCGCCGCGGTGCAGCTCGCCGCGTACCGCCTGGCGTGGGCCCGGCTGCAGCAGATCCCGGACGGCGAGGTGCACCGCGTACGCGCCGCGTTCCACTACGTCCGCAGCGGCGAGACGGTGCAGCCGGCCGATCTGCTCGACGCCGACGGGCTGCGCGCGCTCGTCGTCGGTTCGGCGACTACAGGCTGACCGCGCCCGGCCGGGACAGCGCGTGCGAGGCCAGCCGGAACCGGTCCGGGACCGCACCGTCACCGGTGACCAGCCCGAGCGTGAGCTCGCCGATCAGCGGCGCGAACTTCGCGCCGTGCCCCGAGCAGGGCGAGCAGACGACGAGCGAGCCGACCCGATCCAGCAGGAAATCCTCGCTCGGCGTCTCGGTGTACAGGCAGGTCGTCTCGCCACGCGGGCCGGGGTCGAGGCCGGGTAGCCACCGCTGCACGTAGGACACGACGCGCGATCGCGCCGCCGCGTCGAGCACGCCGTCCCGATCGAGCGCCGACGTCACCGTCCCGTGATCGTGCTCGGCCACCTTGCGGTCATCGCCCGGTCCGCCGTCGCGCCCGCCGGCCAGGTGGTACACCGCGCTGTCGACGTCCTCGTGGATGACGCTCGGCCAGGGTGGCGAGGTGAGGTCGCGGCGCGGGAAGTGGAACACGTAGTGCTGGGTGACGCGCAGTGGCGGCAGCTCGAGCACGCCGTCGAGCAGCGGCCCGGCCCACGCCCCGGCGGCGATCACGGCACAGCGCGCCGACACCGACGTGCCGTCCGCGAGCTCGACCCGGGCGCCGGACGGGCCGTCGTGCACCGTGCGCGCCGCGCTGCCGTGCCGGACCTCGGCCCCGAGCGCGGACGCCTGCGCCACGAATCGGGTCACGGCGGCCGCCGCATCGAGGGTCCCGGCCTGCGGGTGGTACACGACCGGGCCGTCGAAGCGCATGCCCGGCCAGCGCTGCTCGGCCTCCACGATGTCCAGCAGCTCGTGCTCGACGCCCGCCTCCGCGAGCCGGGCCTCGATCGCCGGGACGTCACGCCGCACGCCGAAGTCGAGACCACCGTGCATGCGCAGCAGCGGCGCGTCGGCGTCGTGCCCGAGCTCGGCCCACAGCTCGAAGGCCCGCCCGGTCAGCTGCGTGTAGAGCGTGTCGCCGTACGCGCGCCGGACGATCCGCGCACTGCCGTGCGAGCTGCCGCGGTCGTGCCCGGCCGCGAACTGCTCGAGCAGCAGCACCGACAGCCCGCGCCGGGCCGCCGCCCATGCGGTGGCCGCACCGGCCAGCCCCGCGCCGACGATCACCACATCCGCGTCTGTTGCCACGGTCGCTGAGCCTACTGACCGGCTCACCACTCGGGTTCGCTAGCGTCGCAGCCACATGACGGACGAGATCAGGTGGTGCCAGAGATGACGAGCGAGCGGACCTTCGTGACCGAGCACCGGCAGGAACTGCTGGACGATCTCGACCGGTGGCTGCGGATTCCCGGCATCAGCGCGCAGCCCGAACACCACGCCGACGTCGCCCGCAGCGCGGAGTGGTTCGCCGAGGCCGCCCGCCGCGCCGGCTTCCCGACCGTCGAGATCTGGCCGACGGCCGGGCTGCCCGCCGTCTACGCCGAGTGGCCGAGCGAGGACCCGGATGCGCCGGTCGTCGTGGTCTACGGTCACCACGACGTCCAGCCGGTCGACCCCATCGAGTTGTGGCGCACCGACCCGTTCGATCCGACGGTGGAGGGGGATCTGCTCCGCGCCCGCGGCGCGTCCGACGACAAGGGTCAGCTGCTGTTCCACCTGCTCGGCCTGCGCGCGCATCTGGCCGCGACCGGCCGCACCAGCCCGGCCGTCACCCTCAAGTTCCTGATCGAGGGCGAGGAGGAGTCCGGCTCGCCGAACTTCGAGACGCTACTGGCCGAGCGTCGTGACCGGCTCGACTGCGACGTCGTCGTCATCACCGACACCGGCATGATCGCCGCGGACAAGCCGAGCACCGTCACCGGCATGCGTGGCCTCGTCTCGTGCACGGTGAACTTCCACGGCCCGGACCTGGACCTGCATTCGGGCGTGTTCGGGGGAGCGGTGCCGAATCCGGCGACCGCGATCGCCCGGCTGGCCGCGGCGCTGCACGATGGCGACGGCGTCGTGCAGGTGCCCGGGTTCTACGACGACGTCCTGGACCTCACCGCCGACGAGCGCGCGCTGTTCGCCCAGGTCCCGTACGAGGACGCCGAGTTCCTCGCGGTCGCGCAGTCGCGTGCGCTCGCCGGCGAGAAGGGCCACTCGACGCTCGAGCGGCTCGGTGCCCGCCCGACCGCGGAGGTCAACGGCATCGGGGGCGGCTACCAGGGTGACGGCGGCAAGACGATCGTACCGAGCGACGCCTTCGTCAAGCTGTCGTTCCGGCTCGTCGCCGCGCAGGACCGGCGCAAGATCATCGTGGGGGTCGAGCAGCTCGTCGCGGCCAACACCCCCGACGGCATCGCTGCCGACGTCGAGTGGGAGGGCGAGGGCGTCGCGCCGTGCCTCGTGCCGCTGGGCACGCCCGCCTACGACGCGCTCGCCGACGCGATCTCGACCGCGTTCGACGGCCGGCCGGTGCTGCCCACGCGCGAGGGAGGCAGCGGGCCGGAGGCGGCGATCCAGCAGAGCCTCGGGGCGCCGCTGGTGTTCCTCGGCGTTGGCCTGCCCGACGACCAGATCCACGCACCGAACGAGAAGGTCACCCTGTCGATGCTCTACAAGGGCGCCGAGGTCGCCGCCCTGCTGTGGAGCGGGTTCGCCCGCGTGGGCCGCGCCGGCCTTCGCTGATCGCGGCGACCACGCAGACCATCGAAGTCAGCTGATCGGGGCGGGCCGTAGGGTGGGCCGCGTGCCGACAAAGCTGCCTGCGCCCACCTTCGACCTGCACCATCACACGCTCGACAACGGCCTGCGGGTCGTCCTCTCGCCGGATCGATCCGCGCCGGTCGTCGGCGTGGCCGTGCTCTACGACGTCGGGATGCGCTCGGAGCCCGAGGGACGGACCGGCTTCGCGCACCTGTTCGAGCACCTGATGTTCCAGGGGTCGGCCAACCTCGACAAGCTCGAGCACTTCCGCTACGTGCAGTCCTCGGGCGGGACGTTCAACGGCAGCACGCACGTCGACTACACGAACTACTTCGAGTCGCTGCCGTCCAACGCGCTCGAGCGCGGGCTGTTCCTCGAGGCCGACCGGATGCATTCGCCGCGGATCACCGAGGAGAACCTGGCCAACCAGCTCGAGGTCGTGAAGAACGAGATCCGGGTCAACGTCCTGAACCGTCCGTACGGCGGCTTTCCGTGGCTCTACCTGCCGGCCGTCCTGTTCGACTCGTTCGCGAACTCGCACAACGGCTACGGCGGCTTCGAGGACCTGGAGAGCGCCACCGTCGAGGACGCGCGGGACTTCTTCGCCAAGTACTACGCGCCGTCGAACGCGGTGCTCGCCGTGGCGGGCGACCTCGACGTCGCCGAGACGCTCGGCCTGATCGAGAAGCACTTCGGCCCGCTCAAGAAGCGGCGCGCGCCGAAGCGCCCCAGCTTCGCCGAGCCCGCGCTCACGGCCGAGCGGCGCACGACCCACGACGACCCGCACGCGCCGATTCCTGCGATCGCGCTCGGGTACCGCGTGCCGGACCCGGTGGGTTCGCTGGACGAGCACCTTGCCCTGCTGCTGCTGGCCGAGACGCTGACCGACGGTGATGCCTCGCGCCTGCACCGCCGGCTGGTGCAGCGCGAGCATCTCGTCACCGACATCTCCGCCTACCTGGGCGAGTTCGGCGATCCGTTCGACGAGCGCGATCCGAGCGCGATGACGATCACGGCGCACTACCCGGACCCGGGTTCGGTCGACGCGATCCTGCGCGCGATCGACGAGGAGATCGACCGCGTCGCCCTCGACGGTCTCGAGCCGGGCGAGCTCGATCGCGTCCGCACCAGGCTCGTGTCGGTGCTGATGCGCGAGGTCGACTCGGTGCTCAACCGCACGCTCGAGTTCGCCAAGTTCGAGCTGATCTACGGGCGGGCCGAACTGATGGCCGAGCTGCCCGGACGGCTGGCCGCGATCGGCGTCGACGCGGTGCGGGCCGCGGCCGAGACGCTGCGACCGGACCGACGAGCCGTGCTCGAACTGATCGCGGGAGGCACCCGATGACCGCGGTCCCTGCGCTGACCAGGCCCCGCAAGGCGCGCAAGCTCAGCGTCGCCGCGCGCACGCTCAGTACCGGGCTGCGGGTCGTCGTCGTCCGCAAGGCCGGCGTCCCGCTCGCGGAGCTGCGGCTGCGGATCCCGGCGCTGTCGGCCCGGCCGACGCATCCGGCTCGCGTCACGCTCCTGTCGGACACCATGCTTACCGGCGCGGGTGATCTCGACCGGGCCGGGTTGGCCGGTGCCGTCCAGGCGCTCGGCGGCGACGTGTCGGTGTCCGCCGACGCCGATCGGCTGCTGCTGGGCGCCAACGTGCTGGCCACGAACCTGCCGGCCCTGCTCGGAGTCGTCGCGACCGTCCTGAGCCAGGCCGCCTACCCGGCCGCCGAGGTCGCGACCGAGAAGGAGCGGCTGATCGAGCGGCTGACCATGGCTCGCTCGCGCCCCGGCGTGATCGCGGGCGAGGCTCTCGCGCTGCGGATGTGGGGCGAGCACCCGTACGCGCTCGACCTCCCGCAGGTCGCCGCGGTCGCCGAGACCACGGCGGCGCAGGTGCGGCGCGTGCACGCCGACGTCGCGCGCCCGGGCAGCGCCGTGCTGGTGATCGTCGGCGACCTGACGCCCGCGCGGGTACTCGACCAGGTCGAGGGCGCGCTCGCCGGCTGGACGGGCCGGCCCGTCGCGTCGAAGGTACCGGCGCTGCCGTCACCGCCCGGCGGGCCGCTGCTCGTCATCGACCGACCGGGCTCGGTCCAGTCCTCGCTACGCATGGGCGGCGCGGCGCTCACGCGCGACGACCCGCGCTATCCGGCGCTGCAGCTCGCGAACCTGATCTTCGGTGGCTACTTCTCCTCGCGCTGGACCGAGAACATCCGCGAGGACAAGGGCTACACGTACGGACCGCACAGCCGCATCGAGCACAACGTGCTCGGCTCGTCACTGACGTTCGACGTCGAGGTCGCGACCGAGGTCACCGCACCGGCGCTGCTGGAGACCCGTTACGAGCTGGGCCGGATCGCGTCGCTTCCGGTGACCGGGGCGGAGGTGGACGCCGTGCGCCAGTACGCGATCGGCACGCTCGCACTGTCGACCGCGACGCAGGCCGGACTGGCCTCGACGCTGTCCGCGCTGTCGGCGTTCGGACTGGGGCTGGACTGGGTGCTGGAGCATCCGGCCCGGCTGATCGCCACGACGGTGGACGAGGTCAGCGCGGCCGCGGCCGAGTTCTTCGCCCCGGCGCGGCTCACGTCGGTGATCGTCGGCGACGCGGCGACGATCAGCGGCCCGCTCTCGGCGCTGGGGCCGATCGAGACGTGATCGGCCCGTTGAAGTTGGCGGCCGCCCCGTTCGACCGGGCGGCGCCGCATCGCACCGACACCGAGTGGCTGGCCTCGGCGTGGCAGCGTGCGCGCGTGCTGGCGGTGACCGGCAAGTCCGCGACGCCGGTTGCGGCGGACGAGGGTGGTGTGAACGCGCTGGCGTTCCGCACTGCCGTCGACGTTCCCGACGACGCGCCGCGCCGGTTCCTCGGTGTGGTCGGCGATCAGGCCTACTTCACCGCGACGGTGGAGCAGGACGGCGGCAAGTGGCTGACGCTGCGCGAACTCGGGCCTACCATCGACGACCTCGCGGGCGCGCTGTTCGCGTCGGCGATCGCGCTCGAGCAGTGGCACCAGCGGCACACGCACTGCCCGCTGTGCGGCACGCCGACCGTCGAGGCTCACGCCGGCTGGACGCGGACCTGCCCGAACGACGGAACCGAGCACTTCCCGCGCACCGATCCCGCCGTCATCATGCTGATCACTGGCAGCTTCGACGGCGCCGACCGCGCGCTGCTCGGCCGCGGGCCGCAGTGGGAGCAGGGCCGATTCTCCACGCTGGCCGGCTTCGTCGAGCCGGGGGAGTCGCTCGAGTCCGCCGTCGCCCGCGAGGTGTTCGAAGAGGTCGGCGTGCGCGTCCGCGACCTGCGCTACGTGGCCAGCCAGCCGTGGCCGTTCCCGTCGTCGCTGATGGTCGGCTTCAGCGGGCGCCTGGACGGTGACCCGCAAATCTCGCTGGACCCGGTCGAGATGGCCGAAGCGAGCTGGTTCGACCGGGACGAGGTGCAGCAGGCGGCCGACTGGTCCGACGCGGGTGCTGACGGAGAGCCTGCCGCGCGGCTTCGTGGCGTGTCCCCGAAGCTCTCGATCTCGCGCTACCTCATCGACCTCTGGCTGGCAGGCGAGCTCCCGGACTGAGGCTGGCCACTCGCGGAGGTCGGGCGAATCAGCGCGCTCCCGAGCCGACGACCTCGAACGCCCGCCACATGGCCGCGTACCGGCCGCCGCGATCGAGCAGCTCCTCGTGCGAGCCCGCTTCGACCACCGCGCCGTGATCGAGCACCACGATCCGGTCGGCCGTGCGCGCCGTCTGCAGCCGGTGGGCGATCACGATCGTCGTCCGGGCGCCGGAGACCCGCTGCATGGCGGCGGCGACGTGCGCCTCGGTCACCAGGTCCAGGTTCGACGTCGCCTCGTCCAGCAACAGCACGGCGGGATCGACGAGCTCGGCGCGGGCCAGCGCGATGAGCTGACGCTGCCCGGAGGACAGCGACCGGCCGCGCTCGGACAGCTCGTGCAGGTACCCGTCCGGCAGGGCGGCGATGAACTCGTGCGCGCCCACCGCGCGGGCGGCCGACTCCACGTCGGCATCGGTCGCCTCCGGGCGTCCGTAGGCGATGTTGTCGCGGACCGTGCCGGTGAACAGGAACGCTTCCTGCGGCACGTACCCGAGCTGACGGCGGAACGCCTGCAACTCGAGGGTGCGCAGGTCGAGGCCGTCGACGAGCACGGCACCGGCGTCCGGATCGTAGAAGCGGGCGAGCAGTTTCATTACCGTGGACTTGCCGGCTCCGGTCTCGCCGACCAGCGCAACCGTCTCGCCGGCGGCCACGCGCAGGTCGATGCCGCGCAGCGCTTCGGGCGCCTTAACCGCGAGCCCGTCGGCGATAGGCAGCCGCGCGTCGGCCGGACCGCGCCGCTGCGCACCTGGACGCGGCCGCACGGCCGGGTAGGAGAAGTGCACGTCCTCGAGCACGACCTCGCCACGTAGCCACCCCGTCGGAACCGGCTCGGCCGGCAGCGGGGTCAGCGTTTCCAGGGCCATCAGCTCGGCCACCCGGCCCACCGACACCCGGGTCTGCTGCCACGAGTCGAAGACCTGCGAGAGCTGCTGGATCGGCGAGAAGAACATGTCGATGTAGAGGATGAACGCGATCAGCGCGCCCGGCGTCAGGTCGCCCGAAGCGATCAGGCGCGCGCCGACCCCGAGCACGATCGCGTCGGCGACCTAGGACAGGAACTGCACGAACGGGAAGTAGGTGGCGACCAGGCGCTGGGCGGCCACCCGCGAGCGCAGGTAGCGACGGCCCAGGTGGTGGAAGTGCTCGATCGTCGCCGCCTCGTGCACGAAGGCCTGCGACTCGCGCACTCCTGACAGGCTCTCCTGGAAGTCGGCGTTCACGATCGCGATGCGCTCGCGGGACAGGTCGTACAGCCGGGCGGCGCGGCGCCGGAACCACACCGTGGCCACGGTCAGCGGGATCGCGACGGTCAGCGTCCATAACCCCAACTCGACGTTCACCACCACGAGCGCGACGCCGACGCCGACGAACGTCACCAGCGACACCAGCGCCGACAGCAGGCCGTTCTCGATCAGGGATTCGAACTGGTCGACGTCGGTCGTCATCCGGGTCATGATCCGGCCGGCCATCTCGCGCTCGTAGTAGTCCAGCGACAGCCGCTGCAGCTGCGCCCAGATCCGGATACGCAGCGACAGCATGATCCGCTCCGCGGCCCGGCCGGTCACGAACGTCTCGCCGATCTGGTTGACCAGGTCCGCCAGCGTGATCACGAGGAACGCGGCCGATGCGACGAACAGGACCGACTTCGAGCCCTGCGCCACCCCGTTGTCGATCCCGGTCTTCACGAGCACCGGGCCGAACAGTCCGGCTATCGAGTCGAGGACGACGAGGATGAGCCCGATGAGCAGCGGCCGGCGGAACTCGCGCAGCACGTGCAGCAGGGTGAATGTGCGATCCTGACGCGACTCGCGGTCCAGGTCGATCGACGGGACGTCGCGCACCGGGCGCAGCGCGGCGACGCGGGCCAGCAGCTCCGGTGTCGGCGCCAGGTTCAGCCGCCAGCCGCCCGCGCCGCCGGCGCTGCCGCCGAGGCCCGGGCCGAGGTTCGGTGCGCCGACCGATCGCGACGCCGCCGAGCCGTCCGGCGACGTCGATCGCGTCCATGCCGCGGCGGTGACCCCGTCGGTCATGGCGGCCAGGACCTCGATGCGGTCGCCGACCTGCTCGCGCAGTTCGTCGTCCAGGCCGGACAGCAGCGAGCGGTACGTCGCGCTGGTGCGCAGCAGGTCGTCGTGCGTGCCCTGGGCGACGACGCGCCCATCGCCGAGCACGACGATCCGGTCGGCGAGGTGCAGCGTCGACACCCGGTGCGCGATCAGCAGCGTGGTCCGGTTCGCGAGCACGCCCCGCAGCCCGTCGTGGATGGCCTGCTCGGTGCGCGCATCGACCGCGCTCGTGGCGTCGTCGAGGATCAGGATGCGCGGATCGGCGAGGATCGCCCGGGCCAGGGCGAGTCGTTGTCGTTGCCCGCCGGAGAGGGTCAGCCCGCGCTCGCCCACCGTCGTGTCGTAGCCGCGCGGGAGGTCGCTGATGAACTCGTGCGCCTGTGCGGCACGGGCCGCTGCCTCGACCTCGTCGTCGCTCGCTCCCGGCCGTCCGTACGCGATGTTGGCGCGCACGGTGTCCGAAAACAGGAAGCTGTCCTCGAACGCGACGCCGACCTGCCGCCGCAGCGAGTGCAGTGACACGGTCCGCAGGTCATGCCCGTCGACGAGCACGGCACCGCTGTCCGGGTCGTGGAACCGCGAGACGAGCGAGGCGAGCGTCGACTTGCCGCTGCCGCTCGGCCCGACGATCGCGACACGCTCACCGGCGGCCACGTGCAGGTCCACCCCGCGCAGGACGGGAGCCTCGCCGTAACCGAAGTGCACGTCCCTGAAAATGATTTCCCCTTGTAACGCAGGCAGTTCGACGGCATCGGGCGGGTCGTCTATGGTCGGCCGCAGATCGAGCAGCTGGAAGATCCGCTCGATCCCTGCCCGCGCCTGCTGGCCGACGGTGAGGATGCCGGCGAGCTGCCGGGCGGGTGCGACGAACTGCGCGACGTAGGTGGAGAACGCGAGGAAGGTGCCGATGGTGATGTCGTGGTGCAGGGCCATCCAGCCGCCGAGCGCCAGGATCGCCACCTGGGCCAGGGACGGGATCGTCTCGAGCAGCGGCTGGTAGCGGGCCTGCAGCCGGACCGCGCGCATCCGCGAGCCGTACAGCACCGACGCTGCCCCGACCATCCGGTCGACCTCGCGCCGCTCCTGGCCGAACGCCTTGACGACCCGTACCCCGTTGACTGCTTCGTCCACGATCTGGGCGACGTCGCCCTCGCGCTGCTGCCCGTCCCACGACGCCGGGAACACCCGCACGCGCATCCGGTACGACACGACGAACAGCGAGGGCAGGACGATCACGCTGACCAGTGCGAGCATCGGCGAGAGGACGATCATGACGGCCAGTGACAGCAGCATCATGAGCACGTTGCCGGTCATGATCGGCAGGAACCCGAGCAGTCCCTGGACGAGGGTCGAGTCGGAGTTCGCGCGGGATACCAGCTGCCCGGTGGACATCCGGCCCAGGTTGTCCTGGTCCATCACCTGCAGGTGGTCGTGCATGTCGTTGCGCAGGTCGTACTGGACCGCGAGTGCGAGCTGGCCGCCGCGGTACCGCCGCACGTAGGCGAAGCCGAACACCGCGACGGCGATGACGATGAGCAGCACCAGCCACGGCCACAGCGGTGAGGTGTGCTGGACGATCACCTTGTCGACGATCTGCCGCGCTATCAGCGGGACGACAGTCTGGCAGGCGCTGCCCAGGATCGCCGCGGCGAGGGCAAGCATCACGTTGCGGCGGTGGCGGAGCAGGTAGCCCCACAGCCGCCGGACCCAGCCGGGTGGTGCCTGCGTCACGTGCGCGTCACGCTGCCCGCCGCCAGCCGCTCCTCGGCAAGGTCGTCCAGCGCCACACCCAGCCGGTTCAGCGAATCGACGATCTGCACGGGGCGCCGGGTTCGAACGAGCACCGGCCCGAAGCGCGCGAGAATCGAGTCCTCGACCGCGTCGAGCGCCCGCGTTCCCGCGGGCGTGATGCGCAGCGCCGTGGCGCGCTGGTCGCCCTCGACGCTCTCACGGGTCAGCAGGCCGCGCTGACACAGGGCGTCCACCGCCGCGCTGATCGTCGGCTTGCCGAGGACGAGTCGCTGCGCCATGCGCGACGCGCGGTCGTTCCCGTCGGCCACCGCCGACAGCACGCGGTAGTGCGCCAGGCTCAGATCCCCGGTGCTGCGCTCGACCAGCCGGGCCAGCCGCGCCAGCGCTCGCACCGCGTCGATCTCGGAGCTCGGACGGCTGGCAGTTGACATGCGGCCACGATAGCAAATGGTTCGCCTCTCGAACCGTTACCGCAGCTAAATAGTCCCGATGGCGACGCTGTTGCATCGGCGCGGCTATGGCGACGCGGGCGCAACAAGATCTGCATTATCGGACGGCGGGCCGGTCCGGATCGTCGACCCGCACGACCAAGTCCGCCCGCTCCTGCGGCGCGACCTCGGCGTCGTAGCGGTCGAAGGCCGGTAGCGTCCAGGCGAGCTCCGGATCGATCCGGCGCGCGCGGGCGCCCGGTGACATCGCGAGGTGGACGGTCAGCTCGAAGGGCAGGCCGAGCCCGAGCAGCAGCTCGCCGCTGACCACGAGGACGGCGTTCGGCTCAACCGTTCGGGGCCGCTCGCGGGTGGCCCGATTCGTGGCCGGATCACGTAAGGACGGCAGGTACGAGCCCGACGTCGTCACCGGATCGAGCACCTCCCGCCGCAGGGTTTGCGCGTCCAGCCAGCCCAGGTACGAGTCGGCGTCCTCGTGGCCGTACTCCAGTCGCAGCGACGCGTCGTGCCAGAACGTCTCGGCTCGGACCAGGTGAACCGGGCGGCCGAGCGCGCGCAGCGGGTCGACCAGCGAACCGGCAAGTTCGTGCGGAGCCGCAGGCGCAGGCCCGTCGATCGCGACCCGGACGAGGCCGGTCGATCGGTTGATCCGCTCGGCGAGCAGGGCGATCAGAACGTCGCGCGAGACCGGCCGGTAGCCGCTCAAGCGGCGAGCTGCGACTTGACCTGCGCGAGGCTCGGATTCGTCAACGCCGCCCCGTTGGGGAACACGAGGGTGGGGACGGTGCGGTTGCCGCCGTTGACGCTCATGACCAAGTCGGCCGCGGCGTCGTCGGTTTCGATGTTGACCTCGGTGTAGCCGATACCCTCGCGCTGCAACTGGTCCTTCAGGCGCGTGCAGTAGCCGCACCAGGTCGTCGTGTACATCGTGAGCATCAGCGGGCGTCCTCCGGTCGAAACGGTCCTGGCCACAACGCGGAGCTGTCGCCGGAACATTCCGGCGCGCCCGTCCACAGGAACCGGTACCGCTGCAGGGGTGTCGGCGATCGCTGGCAGTATCGGGCGGGTGGAGACCCAGGATCGGCCGGCCGACGGGGTGCTCGCCGGGCTCGACCCCGAGCAGCGGGCCGCCGCCGAAGCCGTCCGCGGCCCCGTCTGCATCCTGGCCGGCGCCGGCACCGGCAAGACGCGCGCGATCACGCACCGGATCGCCTATGCCGTCCGCTCGGGAGCCGTCCCGCCCGGTCAGCTGCTCGCGGTCACCTTCACCGCCCGGGCGGCAGGCGAGCTGCGCAGCCGGCTGCGCAACCTCGGCGCCAGCGGCGTTCAGGCCCGGACGTTCCATGCCTTCGCGCTGCGCCAGTTGCAGTACTTCGCGCCGCGCGTGCTCGGTGGCGGCCTGCCTGACGTCGTCGACAACCCGATCCGCATCGTCGGCAACGCCGCGGCCCGGCTGCGGATCCGGACCGACCGGACCGACCTACGCGACCTCTCCGGCGAGATCGACTGGGCCAAGGCCGTGCTGGTCACGCCGGCCACCTACGCCGAGCGAGCGGCCGCGGCCGGGCGCGAGACGCCGCAGCCGCCCGACGTCGTCGCCCGGGTCTTCGCCGAGTACGAGCAGGCCAAGCAGCGGGCCGGCGTCGTCGACTTCGCCGATCTGCTGATGATCATGGCGGGCGCGCTCGAAGAGTACCCGGACGTCGCCGAGGAGGTCCGCGCCCGGTACCGCCACTTCGTGGTCGACGAGTACCAGGACATGTCGCCGCTGCAGCAACGCCTGCTCGACGCGTGGCTGGGCGGGCGCGAGGACGTGTGCGTGGTCGGCGACGCGAACCAGACGATCTACAGCTTCGCCGGGGCGACACCCGAGCACCTGCTTGGGTTCCGGCGGCGGTTCCCGGACGCCGTGCTCGTCCGGCTCGAGCGCGACTACCGCTCCACGCCGCAGGTGGTCGAGTTGGCGAACAAGCTGGTGCGCGATGCTCCCGCCGGGTCGGGCCGTTCCGGCT
>JBOGDQ010000296.1:0-15996 GCA_050742975.1 Jatrophihabitantaceae bacterium | reverse complement strand
CGATCATCGCCATGCGACGCGGCGGCCGCAAGTCCGCCATCCCGTTCGGTCCGTTCATGATCGCCGGCGCCGTGCTGGCCCTCTTCGTGGCCCGGCCGGTCGCGGACGCCTACCTGCGCCTCACCGGCCGGGCGTGACCCGCGCGCCTTCAGGAGGCACCATGAAGACCATGAGGTAATGCCGCGCAACTCGTACGACTGGACCGTCGATGACCTGGATCTGCTCCCGGACGACGGACTGCAGTACGAACTGCTCGACGGGATGCTCCTCGTGACACCGGCGCCGGTACCGAACCATCGGCGTCTCGCGCGGGGGATGTTCCGTTTGCTCGACGCGGCCTGCCCGTACGACCGGTTCGAGGTGCTCTCGCCGTCGACCCGTCGCAAGGATGTGGTGCTCAAGTGGTCGAAGTACGAGGACGCGGGCGTGGCCTCGTACTGGATCCTCGACCCGGACGGACCCACTGTCACCGCGGCGGATCTGCGCCCCGGCGGCTACGTCGAAGTCGGCTCGGTGACCGGCGAGGACACGTTGCGGCTCGAGCTGCCGTTCCCGGTCACCGTCACGCCGTCGACGCTGGTCTGACCTACTGCGGCGGGAACGGCTGGGTCGGGGGGTACGGCTGCTGCGGGTACTGCTGGGGGTAGGCAGGCGGCTGTCCCTGCGCACCGGTGGGCGGCGGCCCGTACCCCTGCGCGGCGCGCTGACGGCGCGCGGTGTCCTCCTCGATCAGCCGGTTCAGCATCTGCTGCTGCTGCTCCGACCGCGGGATGTTCGTCAGCGCTTCCTGCCCATGCTCGCTCGCCGACTCGATCGTCAGCGTGCCGGCCTTGACGATGCGATCCCACAACGACTGCACGAACGCGACGTCGGTGATCCGCTGCAGCGGGATGTCGCGACCGGTGTGCCGCAGCACGCCGCGGCGGATCAGCACCCGGTGCGTGGTGAACACGTAGTGGGTGGTGCGCCACTCGATCCACGGCTTGAACGACAGCCAGATCAGCAGTGCGACGCCGACGACGATGATCGCGATGATGGCCGCCGAGCGGGCCACGCCCTTGTCCGGCGCGTACCCGATTCCGAGCCCGCCGAGAGCGCAGATCACGATGAACCAGAGCGTCGCCGGGACGAGGGTGATCCAGTGCGGGTGCAGATGCTCGACGATCTTCTCATCCTGCTGAAGCATCTTGTCGGGGTAAGCCACGGCAGCCTCCGGTGAATCGTTGACGTCACGCTATCGGGTCGACGGGCGATTCGCCTCAGGCCGGCCGCAGGTGCTGCACGTCGCCCGCGCCGATCACCTCGTGCCCACGATCTGTCTCGACCACCAGGCGCCCGTCCGAGTCGATCGACCTCGCCGTGCCGACGATCGGCCGGTCCGCCTCGTCGCCGGGCAGACCGCCGTGCGTGACCGCGACCGAGACCGGTCGGCCGAGCGTCGCGCACACCGAGCTGTAGGCCGTCGCCAGCCCGCAGGCCTCGGCATCGCCGCCGACGTCGGCCCACTGCGCGACCCGCGCATCGAGCGCCGTCAGGATCGCCACGAGCAGGCCGCCCCGGTCCACGTCGCGCGCGCCGCTCAGGGCCAGCGACGTCGCGGTGTCCAGCCCGAGCTCGTCCGCGGTCGTCGAGACGTTCAGGCCGACCCCGATGACCACGGCCTCGCCACTCGTCTGCGCCAGGATCCCCGCCACCTTGCGCGGTATGGCGCCGACTGTAAGTCCAGGCTCCCGCGGAGGCGACGCAGGAGCCGACGCCAGAGCCAGCAGGTCGTTGGGCCACTTGAGCGCGGCGTCGACGCCAGCGAACTCCGTCACCGCGGTGTGCAGCGCGACGCCGGTCAGCAGCGGCAGCCAGCCCCACGTCGCGATCGGGGCGTCCGGCCGCAGCAGCACGGAGAAGGTCAGGCCCGCACCGGCCGGCGACGTCCACGCCCGATCGAGCCGCCCGCGACCGGCCGACTGCAGTTCGGCGATGAGCACGGTGCGGTCCGGCGCGTCGTGCCGGGCGAGCAGGTCGGCGTTGGTCGATCTCGTCTCGGCGACCAGGTCCACCCGGGCCCAGCGCGGCCCGAGCGCGGCACGCAGCGCGTCCGCATCCAGCAGGCGACGATCCATGCAGCCCACGGTAACGGCCGCGAGATCGGTCACTTCGCAAGCGGGCCGGGCGAACGCGGAGATTAGGCTCTGTCCTCATGGCAGCCGAGGCCCATCCGAACGAACTCGATCCCCGCACCACTGCCGGCAAGCTCGCCGACCTCGACCGTCGCTACGACGAGGCAGTGCACGCCGGATCCGCGCGCGCGGTGGAGAAGCAGCACGCGAAGGGCAAGAAGACCGCTCGCGAGCGGATCGAGGCGCTGCTCGACGCCGGCTCGTTCATCGAGCTCGACGAGTTCGCGCGGCACCGCTCGACGACGTTCGGTATGGAGAAGGACCGCCCGTTCGGCGACGGCGTCGTCACCGGGTACGGCACGGTCGACGGGCGCCCGGTCTGCGTGTTCAGCCAGGACGTCACGGTCTTCGGCGGTGCGCTCGGCCAGGTGTACGGCGAGAAGATCGTCAAGGTCCTCGACTTCGCGATGAAGACGGGCTGTCCGGTCGTCGGCATCAACGAGGGCGGTGGCGCGCGCATCCAGGAGGGTGTGGTGTCGCTCGGCCTGTACGGCGAGATCTTCCATAGGACGGTTCGCGCGTCCGGCGTTATCCCGCAGATCTCGCTGATCATGGGTGCGGCCGCGGGTGGACACGTCTACTCGCCCGCGCTCACCGACTTCATCGTGATGGTCGACAAGACCTCGCAGATGTTCATCACCGGACCGGACGTGGTGAAGACGGTGACGGGCGAGGAGGTCACGCTGGAGGAGCTCGGCGGGGCGCGCACGCACAACACCACCAGCGGCAACGCGCACTACCTCGGCACCGACGAGGACGACGCGATCAACTACGTCAAGTCGCTGCTCTCCTACCTGCCGTCGAACAACCTGGATCCGCTGCCGGTCTACGACACGTCCGCGTCGGTCGAGATCGAGCCCGAGGACGCGTTCCTCGACTCCTTCATCCCGGACTCGGCCAACACCCCGTACGACATGCACGAGATCGTCGAGCACCTGCTGGACGACGACGAGTTCCTCGAGGTGCACGCGCTGTTCGCGCAGAACATCATCGTCGGCTTCGGCCGCATCGAGGGGCAGCCGGTCGGCGTCGTCGCGAACCAGCCGATGCACTTCGCCGGGTGCCTGGACATCGACGCGTCGGAGAAGGCGGCGCGCTTCGTCCGCACGTGCGACGCGTTCAACGTCCCGGTGCTGACCCTGGTGGACGTCCCCGGGTTCCTGCCGGGCGTCGGTCAGGAGCACGCGGGCATCATCCGGCACGGCGCGAAGCTGATCTACGCCTACTCGGAGGCGACCGTCCCGAAGATCACGGTGATCACCCGCAAGGCGTTCGGCGGTGCGTACGACGTGATGGGCTCCAAGCACCTCGGCGCCGACGTCAACGTTGCCTGGCCGACCGCGCAGATCGCCGTCATGGGAGCGCAGGGGGCCGCGAACATCCTGCACCGCAAGGCAATCGCCAAGGCGTCCGACCCGGAGGCCGTGCGCGCGAAGGTGGTCCAGGAGTACGAGGACACGCTCGTCAACCCCTACGTCGCGGCCGAGCGGGGTTACGTCGACACGGTCATCCCGCCGTCGCACACCCGCTCGTACGTGGTCAGATCGCTGCGGATGCTGCGCAACAAGCGCGAGTCGCTGCCGCCGAAGAAGCACGGGAACATCCCGCTGTGAACCGTGCGCCTTTCGATCACGTTTTCCCCGGGTGGCACCGGTTCGGGCCGCTGGAACCGGTGCCTAGCGGGGAGAACCTGATCACGTACGGGCAGGGCGGGTCATGAACGAGCAGGGCGGTCCTGCTGGGCTGCGGATCGTGCGAGGCGAGCCGACGGCCGAGGAGCTCGCGGCCGTCACCGCAGTGGTGACGGCCGCGTCCGGCGCAGGGGCGCCCGACCCGGAGCCGCCGCGCCGGGGCCGCTGGACCGATCCCGCGTGGCAGCACCTCCGGATGCCCCGCCCCGGCGCCGGAGCCTGGACCGCCGCTTTGCGATGACCGACCTGCGATGACGGACCTGCGCTGACGGACCTGCGCTGACCGCTCTGCGCAAGCCCAAGCCGCGGTCAGCCGACCTCGCAGAGGGCAGGCGCCTCGTCGACGACGCGATCGAATGCAGCCGTCCGCCGCAACCGGGCCCATGGCGCCAGCCGAACCAGCGTGAGCAGCAGCCCGGCCGTCGAGACACCGACCACCACGGCGATCGCGCTGGTCATGCCGGGCAGCAGCGCACCGTGCCGGATCGACCCGCCCCCGTCCGCGCCGAGGATCGCCGTGATCACCGCGAGCACCACGGCTCCCCCGATCTGGATGCTGGTGTTCACCATGCCGGACGCCAGACCCTGCTCGTGGTCCGCGATGCCCGCCGTGGCCTGCGAGTTCACCGACGGGAAGCACAGCGCGAACCCGAGCCCGAGCAGCAACATCGTCGGCAGTAGGACGCTGACGTAGGACATCGACGGTGTCACACGCAAGAACAGCCCGTACCCGGCGACGAACGAGGCGAGGCCGAGCAGGATGAGCACCGACGTGTTCACCCGCTCCAGCAGCGCACCCATCCGCGGGGCGCTCGCCACCACGATAAGGCCGGCGGGCAGGAAGCCCAGCGCCATCGCGATGGGCGACCAACCCAGCGAGGTCTGCAGGTACAGCGTCACGACGAACTGGAACGACACGTAACTGCCCATCATGACCGCGCCGGCGAGGTTTGCGTGCACCAGCGAGCCCGAGCGCAGGATGCCCAGCCGCAGCAACGGCCGCGGGTGCCGGCGCTCGATCCCTACGAACGCGGCCATGAGCGCCGCGCTCAGCACGAGGCCGCCGAGAGTCGCCGCCGAACCCCAGCCGCGGCTGGGCGCCTCCACGACGGAGTAGACGAGCACGAGCAGCGATGAGGTGCTCGTGAACGCGCCGGCCAGGTCGAAGTGGCCGAGCGAGACCTGCTGCCGCTCGCCGCGCGGGATCACGCGCAGTCCGGTGATCAGCAGCGCGATCGCCACCGGCCCGGGCAGCAGGAACGTCGCCCGCCAGCCCAGCTCGGTCAGCACCCCGCCGAACACCAGGCCCATCGAGAAGCCGCTCGCTCCGCAGACGGTGTAGATGCTCAGTGCCTTGCTGCGCGCCGGCCCTTCGGCGAACGTGGTGGTGATGATCGACAGCCCGGCGGGGACGGTGAACGCTGCCGAGGCGCCCTTGACGAACCGCAGCGCGATCAGCGCGACGTCGTTGCTGAGGAAGGCGCTCGCCACCGACGCGACGCCGAACACTGCGACCGCGGCGAGGAACACCGGTCGCCGTCCGACGATGTCGGACACCCGGCCGCCGAGCAGCAGCAGGCCGCCGTAGCCGAGGACATAGCCGCTGACGATCCACTGCAGCGCGCCCGGCGCGAGGTGCAGGTCCGAGCCGATCGACGGCAGGGCGACGCCGACCATCGAGATGTCGAGGCCGTCGAGGAACAGGGCACCGCAGAGGACGACGAGTAGACCCCAGACCGCTGCGGTCCAGACAGTGCCGGAACCGACGGTCAGGGGCGTGGAGCGGATGGGAGCTTCGGATGAGGACGGACGGACAAGGTCCGTGTCGAGAGAAGGCATGTCCCACATTCTATGCACACACATCTAATGTGCTAGCATTATTTTCTCTCGCATATTGTGTATGCGCATGTGCTAGGGTAACGGCGTGGTCAAGGTCAGCGCAGACGACGTGCTCGCCCGGGAGTGGCACGAGCTGATGGGTCGATACCAGCGCATCACCTGCACGCTCGATCGCGAGCTGCAGGCAGCCCACGGCCTTACCGCCAGCGATTTCGAGGTGCTCCAGCAGCTGGCCGTCGCCGGAGCGGACGGCTCGACGCGGCTGCACGAGCTCGGCGCGAACGTCCATCTGACCCAGAGTGCGCTGTCGCGCCTGATCGCCCGGCTCGAGCGCGATGGCCTCGTCCGCCGCGCCATGTGTCCCGACGACCGGCGTTCGGTGTTCGCGACCATCACCGAGGCGGGCATCGAGCGCTACCTGGCGGCGCGGCCGACCCAGCGCGGCATCCTGCGCGAACACGGTGCCGGCTGCCTCGCGTCGGCCAAGGCAACGTCCGCGGCGGGAAAGCCAACGTCCGCGTCGGCGAAGCCGAAGGTCGCCGCCGCCAAGCACTGACCACCGCGTTCTTACCGTCCGGTGACGGCCACCGCGCCGTACGGGTGAGGCAGCCGCCCGCGCCTACGATTGCCCGATGGCGCGCGTCCTGGTCGTCGACGACGACGAGACGATCGCCGATGTCGTCGTCAGCTACCTGGAACGGTCCGGGCACCGGAGCAGCCAGGTCGGCGACGGGCATGCCGCGCTGGCCGCGATCGAGGCCGACCCGCCCGACCTGATCGTGCTCGACCTGATGCTGCCGGGGATCGACGGCCTGCAGGTGTGCCGCGAGGTGCGCGCTCGCCGGCCCGACCTGCCCGTCGTCATGCTCACCGCGCTCGGCGAGGCGGAGGATCGCATCGCCGGCCTCGAGGTCGGCGCGGACGACTACGTCACCAAGCCGTTCTCCCCGCGCGAGCTGGCGTTGCGCATCGACTCGGTGCTACGCCGGGTCGCACGAACGCAGGCTGCCCAGCCCGTGTTGCGGGCCGGGACGCTCACGGTCGACCCGGCCGCCCGCCGCGCCACGCGGGACGGCGTCGAGCTCTCGCTCACGGTGCGCGAGCTGGACCTGCTCGCGTTCCTGATGGCGCACCCGGGCATCGCGTTCAAGCGCGAGGATCTGATGCGCGAGGTGTGGGGCTGGACGTTCGGCGACCAGTCGACCGTCACCGTCCACGTCCGCCGGCTGCGGGAGAAGGTCGAGAGCGACCCGACGAACCCGCAGCTGATCCAGACCGTGTGGGGCGTCGGGTACCGGCTGGAACTGCCGTGACGATCGGCCTGTCCAACGTGCTCACCGCCCTGCTCTGGGGGCTGGGCGCCGGGCTCGCGATGTGGCTGCTGACCTGGCCGTTCCGCCGGCACTCGCTCGGCGCGCTGCTGGCGTCGATAGTGGTCACCGGAATGGCCGCGTCCATTGCCGCGGTCCTCGGCAGCGTGCACGAGATGGTGCTGTCGATGCACGAGCAGACCACGGCCGTGCTCGTCGCGGTCCTGGCCGGGCTGATCGCGGCGATCACGGCGGGCGTCGCGGCGCGGCGGGTGATGCGCGACAACACGGTGCTGCGCGCCGCGATCTTCGAGCTCGGCGAGGGGCGCGTTCCGAAGACGCACGGCGCCCGGCTCAGCACCGAACTCGAGCAGGCGCGCGGCGAACTCGCTCGCGTCGCGCGGGCGCTGGCCGAGACGCGCGAACGCGAACGCGCACTGGAAGCCGCTCGCCGCGAGCTGATCTCCTGGATCAGCCACGACCTGCGTACGCCGCTGGCAGGGCTGCGGGCGATGTCCGAAGCACTCGAGGACGGCATGGTCGACGATCCGGGCACGTACTACAAGCAGATCCTGGCGTCGGTGGACCGGCTCAGCGGGATGGTCGACGACCTGTTCGACCTGTCGCGACTGCAGGCCGGCTCGTTCTCGCCGGACGTCGAGGCGATCTCGCTGGACGATCTGGTCTCGGACTGCCTCGCCGCGCTCGCACCGCTCGCCGACGCCCAGGACGTGCACCTGGCCGGCGCGGTGGACCGGAGCGCGACCGTGGTCGGCAACGGGCCGGAGCTGAACCGCGCGATCACCAACGTGGCGGCGAACGCGATCCGGCACACCCGGACGCAGGGACGCGTCGAGCTTCGCCTCGATCGGCTGGACGGGGGCTCGTTCGCCGAGATCTCGGTGCAGGACGAGTGCGGCGGCATCGCCGAGGCGGACCTGCGCCGGGTGTTCGACGTCGGCTACCGCGGCGAGGCGGCACGCACATCGCACGCGGCCGATCCGGCCGGCGCGGGGCTGGGGCTGGCGATCACCCGGGCGATCGTCGAGGCCCACGGCGGGACGATCGGCGTCGAGAACTCCGGCGACGGCTGCGCGTTCCGGCTGCGCCTGCCGATCGCGGACTGAGCTCGCAATCTTGTTGCGGATACGCGGCCTGCGCACCCCGGGGTCGCCCGCGATCTTGTTGCCGTTACGCGGCCCAGGCAACCGCCGCGCAACAAGATCCACCCAAAAGCGCTACGGCAGCACGAACGACCGCGGCAGCGCGGAGGTGTCGCCGCACGGGCACTCGCCCTGCATCGCCGGCAGTGCACCCACCGTCGCGACGAGCAGTTCGCGCAGCCGCGGCAGGTTGGCCGCGAACGACGCGAGCACCTCGGCGTGGGTGACGCCCTCCCCGGCCTCGACGCCCGCGTCCAGGTCGGTGACCAGCGCGAGGTTCGCGTAGCAGAGGGCGAGCTCGCGGGCCAGACCGGCCTCGGGCATTCCAGTCATACCGATGAGCGACCAGCCGCTGCGCTGGAACTCGAGCGACTCCGCACGCGAGGAGAACCGGGGCCCGTTGACGACGACGAGCGTCCCGCCGTCGGTCACCGCCTGCCCGGTCTCGACGGCAGCCGCACGGGCCCGCGCGCAGTAGGGGTCGGCGAACGAGACGTGCCCGACCCCGTGGCCGTCGCCGAAGAAGGTGTGCTCGCGACCGTGGGTGCGGTCCGAGAGCTGATCGGGCACCACGAGCGTCCCGGTGGGCAATGCGGGCGTCAAGGATCCCACCGCTGAAAGCGAGAGCACCTGACGCACCCCGGCCGAACGCAGCGCCCAGAGGTTGGCCCGGTACGGGATGACGTGCGGGGCGAAGCGGTGATCGACGCCGTGCCGGGGCAGGAACGCCACCTCCCGCCCGGCGAGCACCCCGACCGTGATCGGCGCGCTCGGCGAACCGTACGGGGTGTCGATCAGGCGCTCCTCGGCGTCCTCGAGCAGCGAGTAGAAGCCCGAGCCGCCGATGATCCCGACGAGATCAGCAGTAGTCACCCGAGCACGCTATCCCGGGTCTGCGGCCGCCCTCGAACGGGCCCGGGCGAGAAATTTCCGGTTCGACTTGCGAAATCCGTGGGGCGCGCGATCATTGATCACGAAGCCGGAGCGCGGAACCCCCGATCCTCGCTCCGGTTTCTCCTTGCGTCAGGCCCGCCGCCTCCCCCGTCCGCCGATGGACGTGCGCGCTGGTACAAACGACGGGACACCACCTCGCCCGGGAGCCGACCATGGACCGCAAGCACTTCACCGACGAGCACCTCGCCTTCGGGGAGGCCTTCCGCGCCTTCGTCGACAAGTCCATCGTCCCCAACTACCTGGACTGGGAGCGCGCGGGCATCACCCCACGCGAGGTGTTCACCGAGGCCGGGCGCAGCGGCTTCCTGGGCATGCAGGTCCCCGAGGAGTTCGGCGGCGGCGGCGCCGCCGACTTCCGCTTCAACCAGGCGCTGGACGAGCAGGTCGGGCTCGCGGGGATCACCGGCTCGGGCCTGGGCCTCACGCTGCACAACGACACCTGCCTGCCGTACTTCCTCACCTTCTGCAACGACGAGCAGCGCAAGCGCTGGCTTCCCGGCATCGTGACCGGCGAGCTGATCACGGCCGTCGCGATGACCGAGCCCGGCGCCGGGTCCGACCTGTCCGGCATCCGCACCAGCGCCAAGCGGGACTCCGCCACCAGTGACGACTACCTCGTCAACGGCAGCAAGACGTTCATCACCAACGGCATCAACGCCGACCTGGTCATCACCGCGGTGCGGACCGGCGAGGACCGGCACCACGGCCTGTCGCTGGTGATCATCGAGCGCGGGATGGCCGGGTTCGAGCGGGGCCGCAACCTGGACAAGCTGGGCCTGCACAGCCAGGACACGGCCGAGCTCTCGTTCACCGACGTTCGGGTTCCGGTCGCGAACCTGCTCGGCGAACAGGGCGCCGGATTCGCGCAGCTGACCCAGAAGCTGCCTCAGGAGCGCATGTCGATCGCGGTGTCGGCCGTCGCCGAGGCGCGCGGCGCGTTCGAGGAGACGCTGCGCTACGTCCAGGACCGCAAGGCGTTCGGCACCACGATCGGCTCGTTCCAGAACACCAAGTTCGTCCTCGCCGAGCTGGCCACCGAGATCGACGTCGCCCAGGCGTGGGTCGACCGGTGCGTCGACCGGTTGAACGACGGCGAGCTGTCGACGGCCGACGCGTCCAAGGCGAAGTGGTGGTGCACGGAGCTGCAGGGACGGGTGATCGACAAGTGCCTGCAGCTGCACGGTGGTTACGGGTACATGACCGAGTACGCGGTGTCCCGCCGGTTCGCCGACGCGCGGGTCACGCGCATCTACGGCGGCTCGACCGAGATCATGAAGAGCGTCGTCAGCAAGTCTCTCGGTCTGTGACGCGCGCTTCGGGAGAAGCCGCCACGCCGAGATCGCGACTGGTGCTGGCGTCGGCATCGCCGGCGCGGTTGCGCACGCTGCGCGATGCCGGGGTGCGGCCGGAGGTGATCGTCAGCGGCGTGGACGAGGACGGGCTCAGCGCCGCCTCGCCGGCCGAGCTGGTGCAGCTGCTCGCCGACGCCAAGGCCGGCGCGGTCGCGGCACGGCTCGAACCGCCTGCGCTCGTGCTCGGCTGCGATTCGCTGCTCGAGTTCGACGGGCAGGCGCTCGGCAAGCCGGAGTCGCTCGAGGTCGCCGTCGCGCGCTGGCAGCTGATGCGCGGACGGAGCGGGACGCTGCACACCGGGCACTGCCTGATCGAGGTCGGCTCCGCCCGCACCACTCACGCGACCGCGTCCACGCTCGTGCGTTTCGCGGATGTCACCGACGACGAGATCGAGGCCTACTGCGGTTCGGGTGAGCCGGCCAACGTCGCCGGGGCGTTCACCATCGACGGTTTAGGCGGCTGGTTCGTCGAGTCCGTGGAAGGCGATCACCACAATGTCGTCGGGCTGTCGCTGCCGCTCCTGCGACGGATGCTGTGCGAGCTGAACTACAGCCTGACCGACCTGGGCTACCCAGCGCACCCGACGCCCTGACCGCGGCGCGTCCCCCGTGCGTCGCCGGCCAGGACGGTCCGCTTCAGAACGTCGGGGAGGAGCCGACGTGGTGGCTGACGTGGCGGTACTGGTTGCTGCCGAGTGTCATCGTGACCGGGCCGGCCGTGAAGATCCCGTAGTAGTCCGGGCCGATCAGGTTGCCCCACACCTTGATCTTCAGCGGGCTGGCGCTGCCGAGGTAGATCCCGGTCGTCTTCAGGTCCCTGGAGTCGGTGCGCAGGTTGTTGGTGCCGATCTGGTTACGCATGATCACGTTGCCGCTGAAGTCGCTCGCCGGCTGACCGGGGATGTTCGGCACGTGCGAGTGCACGACGACGCCGCCGTGTCCGTTCCCGTTGAACGAGTTGTACGAGATCGTGTTGTTGCGCACGATGCCACCCGGGATCGGGCTGGCCATGATGACGCCGCTGCCGGCCGAGGCGTCGGGTGCAGTCGGCGTGCTCAACCCGTTGTCGTTGCTCCTGTTGAACGAGATGACGTTGTTCGTCACGCCGGCTCCGGTGTGATCGGCCAGTGCGATGCCGCAGCCGCCGAAGTTGGTGTCGGTGATGTTGAACTCGATGATGTTGTGCGCGGACGGGGTGCCGAAGTCGTCGGCAACGTTGATCCCGACGCCGTTCCCGTTCGCGATGTTGCCTATTGCCACCGAGTGCTGCGTGCTGTTGAGGTCGATGCCCGAGCCGAGGTTGCCCTTCACCACGTTGCCGATGATCCGCACGTGATCGGCGGCCACCGGACCGGTCGCGGTCAACCCGGCGGTGACGATGCCGTCCGCCGGCGAGGTTTGACTCAGCGGCGACGCGCTGGTCACCGTCATCCCGCTGATAGTGACCCAGGAAGCCATGACACCGATGCCGTATGGCTGACCCGTCGCGTCGATGACGGCACCGTGCCGGCCACTGACGTTCACCCGGCGGTCGACGGTGACGCTGGTCTTGTAGGTACCGGGGCAGACGACGACGGTGCCGCCCAGCGTGACCGCCTCGACCGCACTCTGGATGTCGTGGAACGTGGCGTGGCGGCAGGAGCGGTCATGTCGCCAAGAGTCGTTGTTGGCCGAGTCGTTGTGTACCGAGCTCGACGACGGAGCGGGTGAGACGTACACCGTCGACGGGTGCGCGACGGCCGGAGCGGCGACGATCAGCGGTACGGCGAGCCCGATGCCAACTACCGCAGTGGTGAGGAGTGCATGCAAGGACCGAGTAGGCATCCGAAAACCCCCGAAACGGACGTTGACCGGGACCGGATGCTTCACCGCGGACCCGTACTGTCGGCAAATTAGCACCGACGATCACGGCGGCGCCAGAGACAGACCGGACAATCGCTGCCCGGGGTTCAGGCCGTCAAGATGCGCGTCGGCTCGGACCGCCCGCGCAGCACCACCTCGCCCGCGTCCATCCACTGCGCCGCCTCCACCGCGCTGGCCCGCCCGATGACGGTGGCCGATGCGAGCACGCCGCCCGCAACGCCCTTGGCCAGGTCGGTGAGCCGGGCCGCCTCGTTCACCGCGTCGCCGACCACCGTGTACTCCAACCGCGTGCTCGACCCGACCTGCCCGGCGACGACCGGGCCGGCCGCGACCCCGATGCCGACCTGCACCTCGCCGACCGTGCGCACCCGATCGCGGATCTCCCGGGCCGCGCGCAACGCATCGCTCGCCGGGTCGATCAGCGTCACCGGCGCACCGAACACGCAGAGAGCGGCGTCGCCCTCGAACTTGTTCACCAGGCCGCCGTTGCGTTCGATCGCGTCGACGACGATCTCGAAGAACCGGTTCAACATGGCGACGAACGCGACCGGCTCGGTGCTGCGCGTCAACGCGGTCGAGCCGGTGATGTCGACGAACAGCGCGACCACGTCGCGCGACTCGCCGGACATCGTCACGCCGCTGCGCAGCGCCTCGCGCGCGACGGCCGGGCCGACGTGGCGGCCGAACAGGTCCTGGATCCGCTCGCGCTCGCGCAGGCCGGCCACCATGTCGTTGATGCCGCGCTGAAGCAGTCCGATCTCGCCCGGATCCTCCACCACCACCGCGGTGTCCAGGTCGCCGGCACCCACCTGGCGCAGCACGCCCACCATGTCCCGCAACGGCTTGCCGATCGCGCGCGCGGCGAGCACGGTCGAGGCTCCGCCGACAGCGAGCGCGATGCACGCCGCCGCGATGCTCGCGCCGAAGACATGCGTGCGATCCTTCGGTGCGGTAAGGATCATCACGATCCCGAGCACGGGTACGCCGCTCGTCAGCAACCAGATCAGCGCCAGGCGGGAGCGCACGCTGACCATCGACGACCGCCCGGGCGGGTGGATCGTCAATGCGATCCGGGTGACGGGCTGGGCGAATCGCGCGATCAGCAGGTAGGTGATCGCGGCCGAGGCGAAGCCGGAGAGGACGACACCGCTCGCGATCCCGAGGACCGTCTCGCCACCGGTACCCACGTTCGCCGCCACCGCCCCGATCACGACGCCGTCGATCGCCCAGAGGATCGCGGCGATCAGCGCCATGTCCAGCGGCAGTCGGACCGCGCGGCGCGCGTCGAGTTCGTCCGGGGTCCGGCCGCGGAGCACCCAGTGCAGGGTTCGGCGCTGCACAAGTGCACCGGCGAGCGTCCCGACCACGGCCGAGCCGACGACCAGGCCGGTGGTGACCCGCTCGAGTACCGAGAGCTGATGGCCGGTGGCCGAACCGTTCAGCGTGAGGACCAGCAGCGACACCACGAGCGCGCCCAGCACGTTCGCGCCGATCGCGAGCACGCCCAGCCCGACCACGGTGCGCAACACGAACGGCAGCCGTTCACGCGGCGCGATCAGTGCCGCCGCCCGAGCCTCGATCTGCCGGGCGCGCGCCGCCGCTGCGTTCACGGGGTGAGTCTCCCGTATCGTCCGCGGGGCCGCGAACTGCTCTCTGCCCGCGACGGGACAAACAGCGCGCGGCGGCTCCAGTATCCATGGCCCGCCTGAGATCACCAGCCGCGAGATCGGCGGACTGACAGGCTGCCGGCTCGCAACGCCCGGATCCGGCGCGCCCGCCACAGCTCGTACCCGGCGAGCTCCTCGGGCGACGCGTTCCGGTTCAGCGCGGCCAGCACCGCGACGACCTCCTCGGCCGTCGCATCGCCACGAACCCGGATCGGCTCGCTCACGTCGGCGGAACCCCGTGCCGCTTGGGCGCGACCTCGCGCGACTTGCCGACCAGCACGGCGTATCGACGGATCAGCTCCGCACGCAGCTCGCTCGGCTCGATGATCGCGTCGAGCACGAGATCCGAGGCCAGGCGCAGCAGGTCGACGTCCTGCTCGTACTCGGTCCGCCGGTCTGCGACGAAGCTCGCGCGCTCGTCTGGATCCGCGATCTGTTCGATCTTGTTCGCGTACACCGCGTTCACCGCGGCCTGCGGGCCCATCACCGCGATCTTCGCGGTCGGCAGGGCGATGCAGGCGTCGGGCATGAAGCCCGGGCCGGCCATCGCGTAGAGGCCCGCGCCGTAGGCCTTCCGCACGATGATCGAGATCTGCGGGACGGTCGCCTCGGCAACCGCCGTGATCATCTTGGCGCCGTGCCGGATGATGCCCATCCGCTCGACCTCGCTGCCGATCATGAAACCGGGGACGTCAGCCAGGTAGAGCAGGGGGACGTTGAACGCGTCGCAGAGCCAGATGAAGCGCGCGGCCTTGTCGGCCGAGTCGACGAACAGGACGCCGCCTCGCACTGCGGAGTTGTTCGCGACGATGCCGACGGGGCGTCCGTCGATGCGGCCGAACCCGGTGATCAGCTCGGCGGCGAACAGCGGCTTGACCTCGAAGAACGAGTCGGCGTCGATGAGCCCGTCGATCATGTCGTGCATGTCGAACGGGACGGACTCGTCGGCCGGCACCACGTCGTCGGTCAGGTCGACGGCGGCCGGTTCGGCCAGCGCGTCGGGCGCCGGTTCGCGCCAGCACGTCGGCAGGTAGGAGAAGTACAGCTTGGCCTGCTCGATGGCGTCCTCGTCGTCGACGGCCAGGTTGTCGCCGCAGCCGGAGACCGTGGCATGCATGCGGGCGCCGCCCATCTCCTCCAGGCTGACCTTCTCGCCGACGACCATCTCGGCCATGCGCGGCGAGCCGAGGTACATCGACGCGTTGCCCTCGACCATGATCACAATGTCGCAGAAGCTCGGGATGTACGCGCCACCTGCGGCGGACGGGCCGAACAGGCAGCAGATCTGCGGCACCTTGCCGGACAGCGCGACCTGGTTGTGGAAGATCCGACCCGCGCCGCGGCGGCCGGGGAACAGCGCCACCTGGTCGGTGATGCGTGCACCCGCCGAGTCGATCAGCCAGAAGATCGGCAGCTCCTCGGTCAGCGCCCGCTCGGTGACCCGGATGATCTTCTCGACGGTGCGCGCGCCCCACGACCCGGCCTTCACGGTCGGGTCGTTGGCCACGACCAGGGCCGGGCGTCCGTCGACCAGACCCTGCCCGGTGACGACGCCGTCGGCCGGCAGACCGCTTGCGAGCGCATTGGCGAGTTGCCCGTCCTCGACGAAGCTGCCCTCGTCGAACAGCAGCGCCAGCCGGTCCCGCACATAGAGCTTGTGTTGGGACGCGAGCTTCTCGGCGGCCTTCTCCGGCGGCGCAAGCGTGCTGTCACGCGCGGCCCGGATTTCCTTTGCTGTCAAGGCAACCACCCACACGATGGGCGTTCGGACGAGATCCGCCTTCGGCGGATCATGAAGGCAGGCCCAAGCCGCGGGCGATGAGCATGCGTTGCACCTCGGAGGTGCCCTCGCCGATCTCGAGGATCTTCGCGTCCCGGTAGAACCTGGCGACCGGGAACTCCTCCATGAAGCCGTTGCCGCCGAACACCTGGGTGGCGACCCGGGTCGCGGCGACCGCGGCCTCGGTCGAGTACAGCTTGCAG
>JBOGDQ010000295.1:0-7236 GCA_050742975.1 Jatrophihabitantaceae bacterium | reverse complement strand
GCGTAGGACCGGTGCGTCAGCGCACGGCGCAGCAGCTCGGCGTCCATCGCGACGCCGAGCGCGGCGGCCAGCTCGAGCTGGTCGACCGGATGCTTCGTTGCGGGCACCGGATCGGCTGCCTGGGGTTCCGGGCCGTCAGACCGACAGGACCTGCTTGCCGTCGTACTGGCCGCAGTTGGCGCAGGCGGTGTGCGGCAGCTTCAGCTCGCCGCAGGCGCGGTTCGGGCACAGCACGAGGGTCGGGGCGCTGGTCTTCCACTGCGACCGGCGGGCCCGGGTGTTGCTGCGCGACATCTTCCGCTTCGGGACGGCCACGGGTTACTCCTGTTTCGTCGAACTACTCGGTGGACTCGGCGGCCGCACCGTCGGCATCGTCGGTGGATCCGGCGGTGTCGGCGAAGGCGGCGAGAGCCGCCCAGCGCGGATCGATCACTTCGTGCGCGTGGTCGGCCGGCAGATCGTCCAGCCGCTGCCCGCACGCGGAGCAGAGGCCGCCGCAATCGGGCCGGCACAGCGGTGTCCACGGGAGAGCGAGCACCACGACGTCACGCACCACCGGCTCGACGTCGATCAGATCTCGGTCGACCCGGTAGACCTCGTCCTGCCCGGTCGTCTCGTCCGTCGCGCTGTTCGGATAGGCGAACAGCTCGCGGGCGTCGACGACCAGCTCGTCGGAGACCGGATCGAGACACCGCGCGCACTGGCCGCTGATCGGAGCCGAGACGGTGCCCGTGACGAGCACGCCTTCGGTGACCGACTCGAGCCGAAGCTCCAGTGCGAGCGGGGCACCTTCCGGCACCCCGATGACGTCCAGGCCGAGCCCCGCAGGCGCGGGAACACGACGCTGATACTCGCGCAGCGAGCCCGGCTGGCGGCCGAGTTCACGGAGATCGAAGACGAACGGGCTGCGCGGGTCGGCGCGGCTCGGCGTCTGCGGTATCGGTGTGTTGTTCACAGGGCTACGAAGACGGCCTGATCGGGTTGAGGCCGTTGTTCAGCCTAGCCGAGCCTGGGGCTCAGGCCGAAATCGGCGGTCGCTGCTCGTCGTCGTGGTCCTGCGCGGCGCCCGCGTCGGAGACCCAGGAGGTGGCCCGGCGCTGGGCCAGCGAGCTGCGGCCCTGCTCCGCCGTCTGGGCCGAGCGGTGCAGCACCGCGGCGAGTTCGTCCAGGGTGCGCTCGGCGTAGTCCTCGGCGTCGGCGGTGAGCTTGGTGGCGTAGCGCTCGGCCTCGGAGCGGGCGTCGTGTGCGTAGCGATCGGCGTCGCCGCGGACCCGTGCGTCGTACTCCTGGGCGTCGGCGGTCAGCTGCTGGTGGTAGCCCTCGGCGTCGGCCCGCAGCGCGGCCGCGGCCTGGGCGGCTGCCTGGTGGACCGTCGTCGACGCCACGAGCCGACCGTGCTCGTCGCGGGCGGCCTCGATGGTCTCGCGGGAGATCGCGTCGGCCTCGGCCGCGACCTGCTCGGCGCGGTGCGCGGCGTCGGCCAATACGGCGTCGGCCTCGGCGACGGAACGCTCACGGGTGGCGGCTGCCGACTCGAGCGCCTCCTGCAGCACCTTCTCGCGGCGGGCGATGACGGTGCGGGCCTCGTCCATCTCCGGCGGCAGGACCTCACGCAGCTCGTCGAGCAGGTCGAGGATCCGTTCGCGGGGCAGCACGCAGGACGCGGACATCGGCACCGCCCGGGCGGTCTCGACGGTGTCGATCAGTTCGCTGAGCAGCTCGTCCGTCCGGCGCAACGACTCGTCGGTCACCGCTGCCTCCCTGCGTCTCCCCTGGTGCTAGCCCGGACCTTCGGAGCCGGTGCGCTCCGCCAATCGCTTGAGGACGTTCGGTGGGACGAGCGACGCCACGTCGCCGCCCCACTTCGCGATCTCCTTCACCAGGCTAGAGGCAAGGAAGCTGTATTCCGGGTTTGTCGGCATGAACAGCGTGTCGATTCCGGCCAGGCCGCGGTTCATCTGCGCCATCTGCAGCTCGTAGTCGAAGTCGCTGACCGCGCGCAGGCCCTTCACGATCACCGGGACGTCGTGAGCCTTGCAGTAGTCGACGACCAGGCCGTGGAACGTGTCGATCCGGACGTTGCCGTAGCTCGCAGTCGCCTCGAGCAGCATGTCGCGGCGCTCGTCGACGGTGAACATGCTGTTCTTGGACTCGTTGATGAACACGGCGACGACCAGCTCGTCGTACAGATGGGCCGAGCGGCCGATGATGTCGAGGTGGCCGTTGGTGACCGGGTCGAACGAACCGGGGCAGACGGCCCGTCGAATCCGCGGTCCCGACCCGGTTGCAGGTGGCGTGTTCATTGCGCGCGACCGTACCAAAGCGCACCCTCCCCGTAGCCCCTGTTCATGACCGGTGTCACGCCGTCCGGCCAGGCGAGCGGCGCGTCTCTCGCGGACCGTTCCACGACGAGGATCGCGCCGCCGGCCAGCCAACCGCCGACCACGAGCCGAGCCAACACAGCGGACAGCTGCGCACCCGACAGCACGTACGGCGGGTCGGCGAAGACGAACTCCGCCCGCTCCGTGGTGGCCGTCGCCAGGACCGATTCGACCGGCCGGCGGACCACGGTTGCGCCCGGCAGCGCAACCGCGTCCACGTTGCGGCGCAGCACCTCGCACGCGGCGCGGTCGGACTCGACGAACGTCACGGTTGCCGCCCCTCGCGAGAGGGCCTCCAGGCCGACCGCTCCGGTACCCGCGAACAGGTCGAGGACGTGCGCTCCGTCGAGGTCCACCAGCGACCGCAGCGAGTTGAACATCGCCTCGCGCGCCCGGTCCGACGTCGGCCGGGTGCCCGCCGGCGGGACGGTCAGCCGGCGGCCCTTCGCGCTCCCCCCGACGATCCTCACGTCTTGTCGAGGTAGTCGGAACGCTCGTCGGCCTGCAGGACAGCCAGCTCGGCGGCGAGCAGCGGATGCTCGGACAGTTCCGGATCGCGCGCGACCAGGTCGGTGGCCTCGGCCCGCGCGGCGACGATCAGGGCCTCGTCGTGCAGCAACGACAGCAGCTGCAGGTGCGAGCGGCGGCCACTCTGCGCCGCACCCAGCACGTCACCCTCGCGCCGCTGCTCGACGTCCAGCCGGGCGAGCTCGAACCCGTCGGTCGTCGCCGCGACCGCATCCAGCCGCTCGCGCGACGGCGATCCGGCGGGAGCATCGGTGACGAGCAGGCACACTCCGGGCGCGCTCCCCCGACCGATCCGCCCGCGCAGCTGGTGCAGCTGGGAGACACCGAACCGCTCGGCGTCCAGGACCACCATGACGGTCGCGTTCGGCACGTCGACGCCCACCTCGACCACGGTCGTCGCGACGAGCACGTCCAGCAGGCCGGCGGTGAAATCGGACATGGTGCGGTCCTTCTCGTCGGGCGTCATCCGGCCGTGCAGCTCCGCGATCCGCACGCCGCTCAGCGGCCCCTCGCGCAGCATCGCGAGGACGTCGACCACGGCCAACGCCGGGCGTTTCACCGTCACATCGTCGGGGACGGGCATGGCACCGAGGTCGGCGTCGAGCCCGGCCTCGACCTCGTTCAGGTCGGCGCCGATCCGTGGGCAGACGACGTAGGCCTGCCGGCCCGCCGCGACCTCCTCGCGGATCCGCTGCCAGGCGCGGTCCAGCCAGGCCGGCTTCTCCGCCGCCGGCACCACCGACGTCGAGATCGGGGACCGGCCCGCCGGAAGCTCGGTGAGCGTCGAGGTCTCCAGGTCGCCGAAGACGGTCATCGCGACCGTGCGCGGGATGGGCGTGGCCGTCATGACCAGGACGTGCGGAGGCTGCTTCGCCTTGCCGCGCAAGGCATCGCGCTGCTCGACGCCGAAGCGGTGCTGCTCGTCGACCACTACCAGGCCGAGCTCGGCGAACTGGACGTGCTCCTGGATGAGCGCGTGGGTGCCGACGACGATCCCGGCTGCGCCGCTGGCCGCATCCAGCAGCGCGGCCTTGCGCGCGGAGCCCGGCAGCGAGCCGGTCAGCAACGCGACCCTCGTGGCGTCGTCGGCGCCGCCGAGCTGGCCGGCACGGGCGAGCGGACCGAGCATCGTCTCGATCGTCCGCGTGTGCTGGGCGGCAAGAACCTCGGTCGGCGCGAGCAGCGCGGCCTGCCCCTGGGCGTCGACGACCTGCAGCATGGCGCGCAGCGCGACCACCGTCTTGCCCGAGCCGACCTCGCCCTGCAGCAGCCGGTGCATGGGATGCGGAAGCGAGATCTCCTCGCCGAGCAGCTCGCCCACCTCCCGCTGGCCCGCGGTGAGCGTGAACGGCAGCCGCGCATCGAACGCCGCGAGTACTCCACCGGGCCGCGGCGGCCGCGGGGTCGCCGGGTTCGCCGACGCCGCCGCCCGGCGCTGGGCGAGGATGAGCTGCACGAGCAGTGCCTCGTCCCACTTGAGGCGGTGCTGCGCCGCGTACCACTGCCTGCGATCGTCGGGCTGGTGCATCGCGCGGATCGCCGAGTTCAGATCCATCAGGCCGTGCCGCGCGCGGATCTCGACGGGCAGCGGGTCGACGATCGGGTCCAGCGAGTCGAGGACGAGGTCGACCGCGTTGGAGATCGTCCAGGAGCGGATGTCCTTGGACGCAGGGTAGACCGGGATCAGCCGTCCCGCGTAGATGTCGGCCTCCTGCTCGGCCATCTCGTCCGAGCGCAGGATCATGTACTCCGGGTGCGCGAGCTGGCGGCGCCCGCGGAACTCGCCGACCTTGCCGGAGAACAGGCCGAGCGCTCCCGGCCGCAAATCCCGCTCCCGCCAGGCCTGCCGGTTGCCGAAGAACACCAGCTGGAGGGTGTCCCTGCCGACCCCGACCACCACCTCCAGACGGCTGCTCCGCCCGTGCCGGCCGGGCGTGCCGTACTGGCGGACCGCGCTGCTGCGGACCTCGGCCATCACCGTGACGTCATCGTCGACCCGCAGCGCCGCCAGATCCGTCAGCTCGCCGCGTTCAGCCATGCGGCGCGGGTAGTGACGCAGCAGGTCACCCACCGTGCGGATGTCGAACGCCTTCTCCAGCGGCTTGGTCGTCCGGCCGCCGACGATGCCGGACAGCGGGGTGCCGAGGTCGCTCACGGTCGGGTCTGGTTCCTCGCGCACGCGCTCATCACTCGACCCCGATGATCAGCGGGTAGGTGGGCTGGCCGCCGGAGTAGACCGTGACGTCGGTCAGCGGAGCGCGCTCGTGCACGTGCCGGGCGACCAGCTCACCCACCCCGGCCGGCGCCTCGGCTCCCACCAGGACGGTCATGATCTCGGCGCCGACCCCGAGCAGGCGGTCCACCACGGCGAGCGCGACGGCCACCAGGCCGCGCCCGATCTCGACGACCTCACCGTCGATCAGGCCGAGGATGTCGCCGGCCTGGCAGATCCCGACCGACGTCAGCGACTCCTCGGTCGCCACGGTCAGCTCGGCGAACCTGGTGGCGGCGGCCGCCTCGGCCATCGCGACCACGTCGTCGTCGAACCGTCTGGTCGGGTCGTGGACCGCGATCGCGGCCAGCCCCTGCACCGGCGAGCGGGTCGGCACGACGGCGACCCGCACCCGGTCGGCGCGGACCTGGTCGGCCGCCGCCTCGGCGACCCCGGTGGCCTGCGACGCGTTGGGCAGCAGCACCACCTCGGCCGCGCCTGCTGCCCGGACCGCCGTCACCACGTCTGCCGTGGTGACGGCGCGGCGCGAGCTCCCCTCGACGACGGTGACGCCCTCCCCGGCGAACAGGTGTGTGGTCCCCTCGCCCGGCGAGACGGCGACGACGGCGGACCCGGCCCGCCTGCCGGGTTCGCGCTCGGGCTCGTCGGCCGGGTACTCGTCCGCAACGCGCTCCGCGGCGGCCGGCTCGTCGGAGAACCGGACGACGGTGATCTTGCGGGTCACCCCCGCGGCGACGCCGGCCTCGATCGCGGCGCCGACGTCGTTGACGTGCGCGTGGACGTTCCAGGTGCCATCACCGGTCCCGGCCACAACCACCGAGTCGCCGATGCGGGCCAGCCCCGACCGCACCGCGTCGGCAAGCTCGTCCGGCGCGTCCAGCAGGTACTGCACCTCGTACTCGAACGCGGGGCTGCCGGTTTCCCGGGGCCCCGGCGCCGGAGCGGGCGGGCCGGCAGCCGGTTCGGTTGCGGGCAGCCTGCTGGGGGCGCCGGTGACGGTGCACTCCAGCGCGTCCAGCAGCAGCACCAGGCCGCGGCCCCCCGCGTCGACGACGCCGGCGCGGGCGAGCGTCGGCAGTTGTTCGGGCGTGTGGCCGAGCGCGGACTGGGCGGCGTCGACCGCGGCGCGCAGCATCTCGGCCAGCGTGGCCTCGCCCGCCGGGAGCGCGTCGGCCGCGGCTCGCGCCACGGTAAGGATCGTGCCCTCCACCGGATCCGCGACGGCGAGATACGCCTGGCGGACCCCTTCGGCCAGGCCGGCCCGTAGCTGGCCGCACCCGTACCCACCCGCACCGTCGGCCGCGTCGGCCATCCCGCGCAGCAGCTGAGCGACGATCACGCCCGAATTGCCGCGCGCCTCGAGCACCGCCCCGCGCGCGAACTCGGCGATGGCGCTGCCGGCGTCCACCAGGCCCGCTGCGGCCAGCGCGTCGGCCCCGGCCCGCACGGTGAGGGCCAGGTTGGTGCCGGTGTCCCGGTCCGGGACGGGGAAGACGTTCAGGTCGTCGATCTCGGCGCGGTGGGCGTCCAGCGACCGGACGGCGGCGACGCTCCAGCGCCGCACGGCGTCCGCGTCCAGCGCCTCCAGCACGCGCACCCCCACTGCGAAGTTCGACTGTCCTCGGTTGCCGCAGAATACTGGCCACGCCGACAGCGCCGCGCCTGCCGCGTGCTGCGACGGCGGCGTTTTGCGGGTCCGGTCCGGCAGCCGTTAGACTGCGCGGGTTGCCCACCGCCCGATTCGGGGCGGCCGGGCACCCACTCGAAACTCGACACGATCAGCGCGCGGCTGCGTGCGCACGTACAAGGAGGCCACTGTGGCCAGCGTCTGCGATGTCTGCGGCAAGGGGCCCGGCTTCGGCATGTCCGTCTCGCACTCCCACCGCCGCACGCACCGTCGCTTCAACCCGAACGTGCAGACCGTCCGCGCCCTGGTCGCGCCCGGAACCCGGCGCCGGATCACGGTGTGCACGTCCTGCCTGAAGGCCGGCAAGGTCGTCCGCGGCTGAGGCCGCCGGAACGCCGTCCGGGCCCGTCTCGCATCGCGAGGCGGGCCCTTTCGTGTCTCCCGGCCCCGCCGCCACACTCGAACAG
>JBOGDQ010000294.1:0-3369 GCA_050742975.1 Jatrophihabitantaceae bacterium | reverse complement strand
GCTCGGCGGGTGGCCGCCTCCGCCCGGCGGCTTGGGCGAGATCGACTTGGGTTTCGGATCGGCGACCAGGTCGCGGTAGCGCACCGGTTCGTGGCCGATGGCGAGTTCGAGGACGCGGTAGAACAGCATGCCGCGTGCCCGGGAGCGGCGCCTGTTGAACCGGAACACGAACTCGTCCAAATACGCTTGTAGATGCGTGTCCTCGGCCGAGGCTTGATGGGTCCCCAGCAGCCAGCGCTTGGCCAGCGACGCGACCCGGTGCACGCCGGGCAGCAGCTTCCCGACGTCCTCACCACGGGCCTTGGCGGCGCTTTGGTTGCGGGGCTCGTGAAGGTAGCCGATCTTGTCGATTCCTCGGTAGCCCGACCAACCGTCGGTGATCACCCGTGCGCCGGGTTCGACGTTCGCGGCCAGGAACGCCTGCAGCGTCGGACCTGAGGCATCGGACAGGATCTGCATCCTCGTGCGACCGAACCCGCGCGGCTCGAAGACCTCAATCGCCACGCCTACCAGGACTTTCTTGCCCTTGGCCCGACCACCGGCCAGTCCGGGTTCCTCGCCGCCGATGTAGGTCTCGTCAACCTCCACTGTGCCCGACAGCCGGTCCCGGCCCGGACGTACCAGCACCTGACGCAGCCGGTGCAGCATCGCCCACGCGGTGGCGTAGGAGCCGATCTCCAGCGAGCGTTGCAGGCTCAGCGCGGAGATGCCGTCCTTGCCCGAGGTGAACAGCCAGCACGCCTCGAACCACACCGTCAACGGTGTCCGACGCCGGTCGAACAGGGTCCCGGCCGTCACCGAGCTCCGCTTGCCGCACCCGGCGCACTTGTACCGGCCATCGGCGACCTGCCACCCGCCGGCGTGCCCGCACCGCGGACACACGAACCCGTCCGGCCAGCGCAGCCAGTCGAGATAGTCCAGGCAGTCAGCGTCAGTCGCGAACCAGGACCTGAGCTCGCCAACCGAGCGCGGGTAGTGCACGCCAGCGCGCGGTCGCAGCCCAGTCACAACATCATTCTAGTCCGGTCAGCTGAATAGCCCTAAGCGGACAATCCCGTTACGGGATGAGGCAATAATGGGACGATGTCGGTCGCTGACGATACGCCCGTTGCGCTTCGTCGGTGGCGATGTTCAGACGCGCCGTGGTGCGTCGAGTGCAGTCGTGAACAGGAGATCCAACGCTTCAGCGCTGACCGTGCTGATCTGACTCCGGCCGACGTCGCCGCGTCCATCGAGGCTTCGAGGGCTGATGCTGATCGGGATGCGTTCCTGATCTGCAGCGCGGGCCGCGGCCGTCGCCTCGGAAATCTTGCCGTCGAGTATTTCGGTCGTACCGCGCACGTTTCGTACTGGGTGGCTGCCGATGCCCGCGGCAGGCGGGTGGCGGCGAACGCGTTGGTTCTACTGCTCCAAAGCCTTCGCCGGGAGCAACGAGTCGACGCGGTCGAGTTGTGGGCACACGCCGAGAACATCGGTTCGCAGCGAGCCGCAGAACGTGCGGGCTTCGTTCGCGACCCCGCCGCCGATCGCGAACGAGTTGTCAAGAAAGTCGTTCGGCCGACGGTCGCGTACCGCTTCGACCTCGACGTCCCGTAGATCGATCCTGGTGAGGGACGCACAGAGCGATCCCCAAATGACGATTTGGCGATCTTGGAACTCACCGTGACCGAGTGTCGCCGGTCGCCGGTAGCCGTCGGCACCTGGGACCGCCTGCTGGACGTTCGAAGCGGGTTGACCGAGGGTCGATCGCCGCGGCGCGGACCGGCGTTAGGGCTTCGGAAACGTCAACGAGGGACGAATCCTGTGAGGTGTCGAAGTGCTCGGAGGGGTGTCAAACCAGGCTTGCGTACCCGAATCTGACCGTGAAAGCTGTGGCCGGTGCCGCCATGACGCTGCAGACTGTAGCCACACGTCCAAGCGGAGGCACCGATGGGCAAGTTGATCTACGCGGCCAACGCCTCGCTCGACGGCTATCTCGAGGACGAGAACGGCTCCTTCGACTGGTCCGTACCAGACGACGAAGTGCACGCCTTCTGGAACGAACACGAGCGGCACATCGGCACATCGCTCTACGGCCGCCGCATGTACGAGACGATGCGCGTCTGGGAGAACGACGACTGGTTGACGAGCGAACCGGCGGTCGTCCGCGAGTACGCCGAGATTTGGCGCAACGCCGACAAAGTCGTCTACTCCACGACGCTCGAAGGCGTGTCGACGGCGCGTACGAGGATCGAGCGGCAGTTCGAAGCCGAGACGATACGACAGCTCAAGGAGACGTCCAGCACGGATCTGAGCATCGGCGGCGCGACTCTCGCAGCGCAGGCGTTCCGGCACGGGTTGGTCGACGAGTGCGTGCTGCTCCTGTGCCCCGTGCTCGTGGGCGGCGGCAAGCCGGCGCTGCCCAGGGGCGTACGACTCGATCTCGAGCTACTGGACCAAAGAAGGTTCGGCAACGGTGTGATTACGTGCACCACGCGATACGAAACGCTACCTCCAGCAACACCGCTTAACACCATCTAATCGACGACGCCTGGGCGAGGGGTCGTCGACTTCGCTCAGGCGTTTGAGGGCCGAACGGTAACCAGCGACACCGATCGATCACAGAACGCCGCCACGAAGCGCTGAACTTCACTGCCACAGCCCCCTAATGGTCGTCCCGTGGCCCGATCGGTGAGCGAGATGGCCGACCGCTCAATGATCGTGGTCGTCCATGGTCCGCGTATACACAGGCGAGCGTAGCCAGAGCGTCCATCGCTCCACGCTTTTGATCGTTAGCACCGTGTCGTGCCATGGGTCAGGCGCCAGTGCCGCGCGAGCCGCTTGCCGATCGTCGGCTGAAACCACCAGCAGCGCGTCTCCGCTATCGACGTCGTCGCCCACCGGCCCGCCGAGCAGCACGGTGCCTGCCTCGGTGAGCGCGTCCATGAACGCCGCGTGTTCGTCCCACCCATCCTGCGCACTCCGGGGGCGGGTCGCGTCACACGCTGGCCCGCGGCCGTGTCTGACCAGCCAGAGCGCCATACCCCGACCGTAGCGCCGTGCGCCGACAACGCATTGCGTCCCGGCCTGCGATCGTTCATCGGTTACCGCCCGACGTACTCGAAGACTGCACCGTCGGGGTGGCGCACAATCATGCGTCGGCCATTTGGGGTATCGGCTAGCGGCGCGACAATCTGCGCGCCTAACTCGATGAGCTTCGCCGACTCGGCCTCGAGGTCTTCGACGGCAAGCGTTGCGGCCACTCGCTCCAGGCGGTCACCGACTTCGCCGGCTGCCACGAACAGCAGAAATGGTCCGACGGCTGCAAGGTCCGCACCACTGAACGAGAACCGTCGTGCCCGCTCGCCCGTCAATCCTTCGTAGAAGGAC
>JBOGDQ010000293.1:0-12406 GCA_050742975.1 Jatrophihabitantaceae bacterium | reverse complement strand
TGGCGCTGCTCGGCTACCTGCTCGGCGTCAAGGGCTTCCAGGAGCCCGGCTCGAACGAGGCGACGTCCAGCCCGATCCGCAGCACGGCGCGGCTGCCGCACCTGTTCGACGACCTGCACTCCGGGCTCATCCTCGCGCTGCTCGCCGCGGTCGGGTGCTGGTGGCTGCTGTCCCGCTCGACGCTGGGCTTCAAGCTGAGGGCGGTCGGCGCGAACGCCTTCGCCGCTCGCACGGCCGGCATGAAGATCGGCCGCAGCTACACCACCGTCATGATCATCTCGGGTGGGCTGGCCGGGCTGGTCGGTTGCTCGCAGGTGCTTGGTACCCGCCTGGTCGTCACCCAGGATGTCGACGCCGGCTTCGGCTTCGACGCCATCACGGTGGCTCTGCTCGGTCGTGGCTCCCCGGGTGGGACGGTGCTGGCCGGCCTGCTGTTCGGTGCCTTCCGGGCCGGCGGCATCGTCATGGCTTCGCAGACCAGCACGCCCTCGGACGTGGTCTCGGTGATCGAGCCGGTGATCGTGCTGTTCATCGCGGCGCCCGCACTGATCCGCGGCATCTTCCGGCTGCGCGCCTCGCGCGGCGGCAGCGTCGGCCAGCTCGCGAAGGGATGGAACGGATGAGCACCCCACGAACCTGTTCCACAAAAAGCGGTCCACACTTTCGCGGGGACCCCGGATGACCACCGTGACCACCCCGGAGGACGACCTGGTCGTGTCGCTGGCCGTCGTCGAGGTCCCGGTGTCCTCGCGCCGGCGCATCCTCACCGGCGTGGCCATCCTGGTCACGGGCATTGTCTGCTTGCTCGCCTGGGGGATCGGCGCTCGCAACGGCGACGCCGCGTTCCTGATCTCGCAGTTCGGGGAGAAGTACCAGGTCCCCGTGCTGCGCTTCCCCGGCGGCGCGGTGGCGATGGGCTTCGGCGTGGTCGTCATGGCGCTCGGGATCTGGCAGCTGGTGCGCGGATTCACCAAGCGGCAGATGCGCTGGGTTCTCTCTATCACGGTGCTGCTGTTCGTCCTGTCCTTCCTGTGCTGGGCCGGCACCGGTGACCCCACCAACCCGATCAGCCTGAAGGGGCTGGTTCAGAACTCGGTCATCGCGTCGATCCCGTTCATCCTGGGCGCGCTCGCCGGCATCGTCTGCGAGCGCTCGGGCGTGATCAACATCGCGATCGAGGGGCAGCTGCTCGTCGGCGCGTTCGCCGGTGCACTGTTCGCCTCCAGCGCGCACAACCTCGGTATCGGCCTGCTGGCGGCAGTCGTCGCGGGTGCGCTCATCGGCCTGCTGCTCGCGGTGTTCGCGATCCGGTACCTGGTCAATCAGGTCGTGCTCGGCGTCGTCCTGAACACGTTCGCGCTCGGGCTGACGAACCTCGGCTACCACTCGATCATGGCCAGCGACACGAACAGCTACAACTCCGGGCTGACACTGCCGCAGATCAAGATCCCGTTCCTGGGCGACCTGCCGATCGTGGGCGCGGCCCTGTTCGACGTCAACGTCATCGTCTACATCACCTACGGGCTGATCGTGGTCGTCGACGTCGCTCTGTTCCGGACCCGCTGGGGTCTTCGGACGCGCGCGGTCGGCGAGCACCCGAAGGCGGCTGACACCGTCGGCATCAAGGTGCAACGAACCCGCTACCGCAACGTCGTCATCGGCGGCCTGATCGCCGGCCTCGGCGGCGCGTTCCTCACGATCGGCGGGTCCGGCCAGTTCAACAGCAATATCTCCTCCGGCAAGGGCTTCATCGCGCTCGCTGCGGTGATCTTCGGCCGCTGGAGCCCGCGCGGGGCGATCGCCGCCGCGCTGCTGTTCGGCTTCACCGATCAGCTGCAGATCACGCTCGGCATCGTGGGCACCCCGGTCGCGATACCGTCGGCGTTCCTGAGCATGGCCCCGTACCTGGTCACCGTCTTCGCCGTCGCGGGGCTGGTCGGCCGGGTCCAGGCGCCGGCTGCCGACGGCGAACCCTACGTGAAAGGCTGATTCGTGACTTCTTCGATCGACTGGGCCGGCCTGCGCCGCGCCGCGCTGGAGGCCATGGGCCATGCCTACGCGCCGTACTCGCAGTTCCCGGTCGGCGCATCCGCGCTGGTCGACGACGGCCGGATCGTCACCGGGTGCAACGTCGAGAACGCCTCATACGGCGTGGGCCTGTGCGCCGAGTGCGGCCTGGTGTCGGCGCTGCACGCGTCCGGCGGCGGCAGCCTGGTCGCGTTCGCGTGCGTCGACTTCCACGGCGACGTGCTGATGCCGTGCGGACGGTGCCGGCAGCTGCTGTGGGAGCACGGTGGACCCGACCTGCTCGTCGACACGCCGGAGGGTCCCAAGCCGATGACGGAGGTACTGCCGCTCGCGTTCACCCGCGAGGACCTGTCCCAGTGAGCTCGAGCCCAATGAGCACGGCGAGCTTCGACGCCGTCGAGGTGATCTGCACCAAGCGCGACGGCGGTGTCCTGTCCGACGCTCAGATCGACTGGGTCATCGATGCGTACACCCGCGGCGCGGTCGCCGAGGAGCAGATGGCGGCGCTGGCGATGGCGGTGCTGCTGCGCGGGCTGACGGCGCCGGAGCTGGCCCGGTGGACGGCGGCGATGATCGCGTCGGGCAAGCGGCTGGACCTGTCCGGCGTCGCCCGTCCGACCACCGACAAGCACTCGACGGGCGGGGTGGGCGACAAGATCACCCTGCCGCTCGCACCGCTCGTCGCCGCCTGCGGGGCCGCGGTGCCACAGCTGTCCGGGCGCGGGCTCGGCCACACCGGCGGCACGCTGGACAAGCTGGAGTCGATCCCCGGCTGGCGCGCGAACCTGTCCAACGCCGAGTTCGTGCAGCAGCTGAACGGTGTGGGCGCAGTTGTGTGCGCAGCCGGCGACGACCTGGCGCCGGCCGACCGCAAGCTCTACGCGCTGCGTGATGTCACCGGCACCGTGGAGTCGATCCCGCTGATCGCGTCCTCGATCATGAGCAAGAAGATCGCCGAGGGCTCGGCGGCGCTCGTCCTGGACGTCAAGGTCGGCACCGGCGCGTTCATGAAGGACACCGCAGCGGCCCGCGAACTGGCCGAGACGATGGTCGGGCTGGGTACCGCACACGGCGTGCGCACCGTGGCGCTGCTGACCGACATGTCGACGCCGCTGGGGCGCACGGCCGGCAATGCCCTCGAGGTTGCCGAGTCGGTCGAGGTGCTGGCCGGTGGTGGGCCGCGGGACGTCATCGAGCTGACGCTCGCCCTGGCGCGCGAGATGGTCGCCGGCGCCGGTCTGGACGTCGACCCGGCCGACGCGCTGCGGGACGGGCGGGCCATGGACGCGTGGCGGGCCATGATCGCCGCGCAGGGCGGTGACCCCGATGCGCCGCTGCCGACCGCGCGCGAGAAGCACGTCGTCAACGCGCCGTCCACGGGCGTGCTCACCCGGCTGGACGCCTACGCGGTCGGCGTCGCGGCCTGGCGCCTGGGCGCGGGCCGGGCGCGCAAGGAGGACCCGGTGTCGGCCGGTGCCGGTGTCCTCATGCTCGCCAAGCCCGGCGACCAGGTGCGCGCGGGCGAGCCGCTTCTCGAACTGCACAGCGACGACGCCGACCGGTTCGAGCGTGCACTGGCCGCCCTGGACGGCGCGGTCCACATCGGCGACGGGCCGTTCACAGCAGCTCCACTGGTGCTGGATCGTGTCGGCTGAGCCCCTCAACCGGCTGAGGAATCCGTCACGATCGGTGGCGCTGCGGTGGTTCGCTCACACCCTGATCGGGTAACAAGTAGGTAACGAGCGAGTCCTGCAAGCGGCGGGATCGTCGACGAAGGGCAATAGTTGCGCGCGACGTTGGGGTACAACCGGGCGCTCGACGGACTCCGCGCACTCGCGGTGGGTGCGGTCATCACGCAGCACTCGGGCTACCTGGTCAACGGCTTCTACGGCGTGACCGTCTTCTTCGTCATCAGCGGCTACCTGATCACCGCGCTGCTGCTCGCCGAGCACGAACGCACCGGCGGCATCGGGATCCGGGAGTTCTACCGCCGCCGCTGGGCACGCCTGATGCCGGCCCTGGCCTTCGTCATCGTCGTGAGCCTCGGCTGGCTGCTCGCAGTCGGCGTCCCGATCAGGTCGTGGATCGCCGGCGCGTTCGGAGCGGCCACGTACACCACCGACTTCGTCGAGGTGACCGGCGCGCAACCGCACATCAGCAACTACTTCGAGTGGTCCTGGTCGCTGGCGATCGAGGAGCAGTTCTACCTGCTGTGGCCGCTGATCATGGTCGGCCTGCTGGCGCTGGGCCGCCGCCTCGCGCCGGGTCGCCGCGCCGGGACGCAGCTGCTGCTGCTCGCCTCGCTCGGGTTCGTGGTGCTGGCGTGGGTCGACCGTGCCCATATGGTCGCCACCCACGCCTCGGCGCAGCGGGCCAACTTCTCCTTCGACTCGCATCTGGACGCGATCGCGATCGGTGCGATCATCGCGATCCTCGTCGCCGGCCGGACCTTCGGACCGGTGACGCGGGCCGTCGCCGGACTCTCCGGTGCGGTCGGCGTGTTCGTGCTCTGGGCGATGGTCAGGGGCCAGAGCGTCACCGACTGGCTGCGCTCGGACTTCAACGCGTACGGCCAGCTCACGCTGGTGTGCGCGGTCGTGGTGGTGGCCGTCGTCGTCGCGCCGCGCGGTCCGCTCGGCCGGGTGCTGGCCTGGGCTCCGCTGGCACACCTGGGCCAGCTGTCCTACGGCCTGTACCTGTGGAACATGCTCGTCCGTAACGTCTTCGAGCACTACGCCGGGCACAAGCCGGCGCACGCCGGGTGGGCGCACGTCGCCTGGCTGCTCGCGCTCGTGGCCGTCGCCGAACTCTCGTACCGCTTCGTCGAGACGCCGCTGCGCCGCCGCTGGGCGCACCGCCCCGACGCTGCCCCGAGCCCGCCCGCCGAACCGCGAACCGCTGAGGTCCTGACGTCGGTCTGACACCTCGCTACGGTGGTGCAATGCCGACCCCCCTGGACGAATACTCCATCCGCCGCGCGCCGAAGGTACTGCTGCACGATCACCTGGACGGCGGTGTCCGGCCGGACACGATCATCGACATCGCGGACCGGATCGGCTACGCCGCGCTGCCGGCCGAGGATGCGATCTCGCTCGGCCACTGGTTCCTCGAATCGGCCGACTCGGGATCGCTCGAGCGGTACCTGGAGACGTTCACCCACACCGTCGCCGTGATGCAGACGGTCGAGGGACTGCACCGCGTGGCCCGCGAGTGCGCCGAGGATCTGGCTGCCGACGGTGTCGTCTACGCCGAGGTGCGCTGGGCCCCGGAGCAGCATACGGAGGACGGGCTGGCGCTGGACGAGGTCGTGGACGCGGTGCTGGCCGGCTTCCGCGACGGCGAGCGGGCCGCCGCCGCGCGCGGTCAGCGGATCAGGGTCGGCGCGATCGTGACGGCCATGCGGCACGCGGCCCGCTCGCGCGAGATCGCCGAGCTCGCGGTGGCCTATCGCGACAAGGGGGTCGTCGGGTTCGACATCGCCGGCGCGGAGGCGGGGTTCCCGCCCAGCCGGCACCTGGACGCGTTCGAGTACCTGCGCCGCGAAAACTTCCACTTCACCATCCACGCCGGTGAGGCGTTCGGCCTGCCCTCGATCTGGGAGGCGATCCAGTGGTGCGGCACCGACCGGCTCGGGCACGGCGTGCGCATCGTCGACGACATAACGGCGGGCGGCGCGCTCGGCCGGCTCGCCCAGTACGTCCGGGACAAGCGCATCCCGCTGGAGATGTGCCCGTCGTCCAACGTGCAGACCGGGGCCGCGGAGTCGATCGCCGAGCACCCGATCGGGCTGCTGCGCAAGCTGCAGTTTCGCGTCACCGTGAACACGGACAACCGGCTGATGAGCGGCACGTCGATGACCCGGGAGATGACCCTGCTGGCCGAGGCGTTCGGCTACGGCTGGGCCGACCTGCAGTGGTTCACGATCAACGCGATGAAGAGCTCGTTCATCCCGTTCGACGAGCGGCTGGAGATCATCAACGAGCAGCTCAAGCCCGGTTACGCGGCACTGCAGGTCTGACCGTCAAGGGCTGCGCCGAAGGGCGGCCAGCGCCAGGAACAGCACGCCGAACAGCACGTAAGGCACGGCGTCCAGTTGGGCCACGGGGCTCATGTGCAGGTTCCGCAACTGATGCGACGGGACCATCGCCGACACGCGGTAGCTGACGAAGACGAGGCAGGCGACGCCTAGGATGCCTCGCGTCCGCCAGGACGCCGCGGGGCTCGCGGTCACGAAGAGTACCGCGATCGGCACGCACCAGACCCAGTGATGCGACCACGAGACCGGGCTGACGAGCAGGCCGGTCACCGCTGCCGCGCACAGGCCCCAGGCCTCGCCGCGTTGCCGGTACGCCCGGGCGCTGCAGGCGAGGCCGAGCACCGCAGCGACCGCGATCATCGCCGTGGCGGTGAACCCCAGGTTCAACTGATGCGCGGCGCGCACCAGCACGCCGCGCAACGACTGGTTGGCGGGGTTGGCCAGGTTGCCGACCCGTCGAGTATCGAAGACCAATGACGTCCAGTAGCGAACGGTGTCGTGGGGTCGCACCGCGATCGACACAACAGCGAGGCAGGTGAAGGCGCCGATCGCGGTTGCGGCGAACCGGAACCTTCGGATCAGCAGCAGGTATACAACGAAGATCGCCGGGGTCACCTTCAACGCGGTCGCCAAGCCGAGCGCGACGCCACGACCGCGCGCGTCCGGGGCTCGGCTGAAATCCCACAAGACGAGGACCATGATGAGCAGGTTGATCTGTCCGAAATGCAAGGTCGCGAACACCGGCTCGCACCAGATCGCGATAGCCGTAACCAGCGGGACGATGAGCGGGCTCGCGGTGTGCTGGCCGACCAGGCGCCGGGCGAGTTCGACCGCGGCCGCGAGCAGGGCCAGGCACCGTGACGGAGCGCGAACCCCTCGGCGCGGTAGACGCTCAGATCGAGCATGTGCGGATGGACGGCGAAGTGAACGGCAAACCACAGCGCGGCCGAGGCCAAGCACAGCACCCACGCCGCCGGCGACACACGGTCCGCCGTGCCGGCGCGCAGGATCAGGAGTCCGGGGGCCACACCGCGGCGGGGCGAGGTTGGCTGCGCTGACTCCGTGCTAGCCACGGCACGGATACTACGTTGCCTCTCACCGGGCCAGCAGGGCCCGCGTCCTGGCGGCTCGGCTGGCACCATGGGCACGATGAGCCCGCAGAGCAGAGGACGGAAAAAGAAGGCCAAGCCGAGAGCGGCGAGCAACGCGAGGCGGCCGCAAGGTCGGCCGACGCGCTCGCGGCGGTGGTGGGGACCGAGCCGACGTGGACGGCACTGCTCGGAGAGGTCCGTTGTGTCCAGGCCAGTCAGGTCATCGACGTCTGGGGCGACCAGGCCAGCGTGCTGTGCACCTTCGAGCGGGCGGCCAAGCGGCACGGCCTGCTCGTCCTGATCGACTACAACCACCTGGGCGGGTGGGTGAAGGACCTCGGTATAACCGACGACGTCCAGACCGTCCGACGCGAGATGCGACGCGCGCAGCTGGACAGTGGCGGTATTGCCCGCTTCGAGGAGCTCGCGCCCGAGCAGGTCCGCAGCCTGATCGAGGCGGGCATCGCCGCTACCGACATGACGATGGATCCCGACGCAGGCGAGGACTACAGCGACCTGCGCCTGCTCGCGCTCGCCCGATGCCGGGCGATGCCGGGTCCGGTGCCGGCGCTGCCGGTAGCGGACCTGACCGACGCCGAGCGCGACCGGATCGTCGAGGAGTTCGTGCGTGAAACCGTCGGCAGCACGGACTCGTCCGCAGCTCGGTACTGCGCGCGGCTCATCGTCGACTACGGATGCGACTACGACGCCGGGCAGCCGCTGCGGGTGAGCCCGGCGAAGCTGGAGACGTTGCTGCTCGGCTACCTGCCGCGCAAGGTCATCTTCGACGAGGATGATCGCGCCGCGCTTCCCGGCGTCGTCCGGGCCTGGACGCGATGGGCCGGTAAGCGCATGCAGCTTCCGCCGGCCGCGGTCGATGCACTGGACGAGGCCGTGGACGCGATCCTCGGCGGCTTCGACGAGGCTTACGACGACATGGCCGGCGCGTCGCCGATCCGCGCACTACTCGAGGACCTCGACGAGGACGCCGATCCCGAGCAGGTGCAGCAGATCCTCGATCGTCGCCTGTTCGCCATGCCCTACTTCGGCACGCGGATCGGGGACGAGGACTTCCCGCACCTCGACCCCGGCGATGAGGACGAGCGACACCTGCTCATCGTCGGCGAACACCCCGAGATGCACGAGGCTCTCGAGCAGGCGGGACAGATGCGTCTTGGCTTCGTAGACGCTCACCATCTCGGCTATGTGGCAGGCGTACCTAGTCAGACTTGACCAGATCAACCGGCTACGGCAGCAGCCCGCGGGCCTGCTTGGCCTGCAGCACCCGCAGCGCCGCCGCGTCGACGAGCGCCTTGAACGCCGGGCTGCTCTGGGCCTTGGCCAGCACCGCCTGGGTCATCGCCGCGGCCTGGGTGGCGTCCACGGTCAGCACCATGTCACCTCCGGCGGTGATGAAGTCGACCGCGCGCGCGCCGACCGGGTACCCGCTCACCTGCTTGGCCGCGCCGACGTCGTCGGTGATCACGACGCCCTTGAAGCCGAGGTCGTCCCGCAGCATGCCGGTGACGACGGTCTTGGAGAACGCGGCCGGATGGGTCGGGTCGATCCTGGAGTAGACGGCCGTCGACACCATCACGAACGGTGCACCGGCCCTGATCGCCGCTGCGAACGGGGCCAGGTACGGATCGTGTCGCGTGGTCACGCTGTCCGTGACGCCCGCCGTCGTGTCGGTGTTGGCCGAGACCCGGCCCAGCCCGGGAAAGTGCTTCACCGTCGCGTCGACACCGGCCGCGGCCAGGCCGGCCGTCACGGCCACACCGTGACTGCTGACCGTCTCCGGGTCGTGGCCGAACTCGCGGTCGAGGTCGCCGATGGGCGGGTTCGATCCGAAGTTCGCGGGCACTGTGTCCAGGACGGGGGCGAGGTCGACGTTGATCCCGGCCGCGCGCAGCTGACCGGCCCACACCGTGGTGTTCACCTTGAGCTGGCCGGGGTTCTGCGTGCCCTGCTCGAGCGCGCTGGGGATCGCGGAGAACCCGCTGCCCCGCAGCCGCTGGACCTCGCCGCCCTCCTGATCGGTGGCCACGAACAGCTGCGGGCCGCGCGTGATGAGCTTCTGCAGCCGGGCGACGACCGCCGCCGTGCCCTCGACGCCGAGGTCGCTGTTGCCGTCGAGGATCACCGAGCCGACGTGGTAGCGCGTGATCGCGGTGGCGCTCGCCTGGCCGACGCCGGTGCTGGGGCAGTCGACCATGAACAGCTGACCGACCCGCTCGGGCAGGCTCATCGTCTCGAGCTGTATCTGCGCCGAGCTGGTCGGACTGGGGCTGGTCGGGGCGGAACCGGTCGACGACGCGCTCCCGGACGACGTGCTCCCGGACGACGAGCTCCCGGACGTGGTGCTCGGAGCGTCGGACGTGCTGTTCGGACCGGCGGACGAGCCGGGGTGAGCCGGTGCACCCGTCGAGCACCCGGCCAGCATCGCGATCAGCACGGCCGGGATCAGCAGAACGCGTCGGGGCATGCGCCCATCCTGGCCCACCGCCCCGGCACGCGTGTCGCGCCCTCAGGTCTGCTGCAGGCCGCCGTTCTGCTGCAAGCCGCGGGGGCACTCGCCGAACAGGCCGCGCACGAGCTCGGTCGAGCGGATGCGGTCCTGCGGCGAGTGGACGAGCGTGGTGATCATCAGCTCGTCCGGCGCGGTGGCCTCGATCAGCTCGGCCAGCTGGTCGCGGACCGTCGAGGGCGAGCCGACGGCCTGCCCGACGCGTCGATCGGCGACGAAGGCATGCTCGTGCGGCGCCCACGGGTAGGCCGCGGCCTGCTCGGGCGTCGGCAGCGTGCCCGGGCGGCCCTGGCGCAGCCGCAGGAACGACAGCGCGGCCGGCAGCGCGATCGCCTCGGCCTCGGCATCGGTCGGCGCGCACACGGCGGACACGGTCACCATCGCGTACGGCTCGTCCAGCGCCCGCCCGGAAGTGAAGGCGTTGCGGTACCGCTCGAGCGCGGGCAGCGTGTGCGCCGCGCTGAAGTGGTGCGCGAACGCGAACGGCAGGCCGAGCAGGCCGGCCAGCTCGGCGCTGTACAGGCTGGAGCCGAGCAGCCAGATCGGCGGCGCCTGCTCGGCCGTCGGGACCGCGCGGATCGCCTGATACGGGTGGCCGTCCGGGAACTCGCCGGTCAGGAAGGCCGCCAGCTCGCCGAGCTGCTCCGGGAAGTCGTTCGGCCCGAGCTGCTTGGCCGAGCGGCGCAGCGCCGCCGCGGTCAGCTGGTCGGTGCCGGGAGCCCGGCCGAGCCCGAGGTCGATGCGGCCGGGGTGCAGCGCCGCGAGCGTCCCGAACTGCTCGGCGACGACGAGCGGCGCGTGGTTGGGCAGCATCACCCCGCCCGACCCGACGCGGATGTCGCGCGTGGCCGCGGCGACCGCACCGATCAGGACGGCCGGTGCCGAGCTGGCGATGCCGGGCATGCTGTGGTGCTCGGCCAGCCAGAACCGGGTGAAGCCCAGCTCGTCCGCTCGCCGGGCCACCGCGAGGGAGGACTGCACCGCCTGCGTGGCGCTCGCGCCGTCGCCGACCGGTGCGAGATCGAGGACGGACAGCGGCAGGCTCGCAAGATCGGTCATACCCAGTCGAACGTTCTGGTGACGGCTTTCTTCCAGTCCGCGTACAGGGACGCCCGGCGAGCCTCGTCCATCGACGGCTCCCACCGGCGCTCGGCGGCCCAGTTCGAGCGGATCTCGTCCGTCGAGGACCAGAACCCGACGGCCAGCCCGGCACCGTAGGCGGCGCCCAGCGCGGTCGTCTCGCGCACGACCGGACGCACCACGGGCACGCCCAGCAGGTCGGCCTGGAACTGCATCAGCAGCTCGTTGCCGACCATCCCGCCGTCGGCCTTCAGGGTCGTGAGCGCCACGGCCGAGTCGGCGTTCATCGCATCGACGACCTCGCGGGTCTGGAACGCGGTCGCCTCCAGCACCGCCCGCGCGAGGTGGCCCCGGTTGACGTACCGGGTCAGCCCGACGATCGCGCCGCGCGCGTCCGAGCGCCAGTACGGGGCGAACAGGCCGGAGAAGGCCGGGACGAAGTACGCGCCGCCGTTGTCCTCGACCGAGCCCGCGAGCGCCTCGATCTCCTCGGCCGATCCGATCAGGCCGAGGTTGTCGCGCAGCCACTGCACCAGCGATCCGGTGACGGCTATCGAGCCCTCCAGCGCGTATACCGGCCGCTCACCGGCGAGCGCGTAACAGACCGTGGTCAGCAGGCCGTTCTCGCTCAGCACCTTCGCGGGCCCGGTGTTCAGCAGCAGGAAGTTGCCGGTGCCGTAGGTGTTCTTCGCCTCGCCCGGCAGCAGGCATGCCTGGCCGAACATCGCCGCCTGCTGATCGCCCATCAGGCTGGCGATCGGCACACCGGCCAGCGGGCCGGGCGCGCGGACCTCGGCGTACACCTCGGCCGACGAGCGGATCTGCGGCAACGTCGCGAGCGGGACGCCCATCTCTTCGGCGATCTCGGGCACCCACTGCAACGTGTCCAGATCCATCAGCATGGTGCGCGAGGCGTTCGTGGGGTCGGTGAGGTGCACCCCGCCGTGCACTCCGCCGGACAGGTTCCACAGCAGCCACGAGTCGATCGTCCCGAACGCCAGCTCGCCGGCGTCCGCGCGCGCCCGGGCGCCGTCGACGTTGTCCAGCAGCCAGCGCACCTTCGGGCCCGCGAAGTACGTCGCGAGCGGCAGCCCGACGCGCTCGCGGTAGCGCTCCGTGCCCCCGCCCAGAGCGGCGAGCTCGTCGCAGATCTGCTGCGTGCGGGTGTCCTGCCAGACGATTGCCGGAGCGATGGGCTCGCCCGTGGTGCGGTCCCAGACCACGGTCGTCTCGCGCTGGTTGGCGATGCCGACGGCTGCGACGCCGGCCGCGCCGAGCCCGGCCCGCGCTAGCGCGCCGGCCAGCACCGCAAGCGTGTTCGTCCAGATCTCGGTGGCGTCGTGCTCCACCCACCCCGGCCGCGGCAGGTGCTGGCGGTGCTCGACCTGGTCGGCGGCCACCACCTGCGCATCGTGATCGAAGAGCAGGCAGCGGGTGGACGTCGTTCCCTGGTCGATCGCGGCGACGACGGACGGTGGCATACGCGCTAGCGTGCCACTTGTGCAGCCGGGGATCCCGAAGGGCGGCGCCGCGTCGAGACTGGACGCCGCGTATCGCGCCGCTGCCTGGCTCCGGCTCACCGAGGACGCGTTCGACGTCGTCGTGATCGGCGGCGGGGTGACCGGCGCGGGTGCGGCTCTGGAC
>JBOGDQ010000292.1:0-11590 GCA_050742975.1 Jatrophihabitantaceae bacterium | reverse complement strand
GGTCGGCATCGATGATCGTCGAGACCCGCTGCGCCACGACGATGACCGCGGCGTCGCGCGTGACCGGCTTGAGTGCAGCCCGCAGCCGGGCGTCCGTCCCGAGGTCCAGCGCGGAGAACGACTCGTCTAACAGGTAGATCTCCGGGTGGCGAACCATCGCGCGCGCGATCGCCAGCCGCTGCCGCTGGCCGCCGGACACGTTCGTCCCACCCTGCGCTATCGGCTCCTCGAGCCCGCCGGGCATCGCGAGGACGAAGTCGCGGGCCTGGGCGACGGTCAGCGCCTCCCACAGCTCGTCGTCGGTAGCCTCGGGGTTGCCGTACCGCAGGTTGCTCGCGACCGTGCCGCTGAACAGGTACGCCCGCTGCGGCACGAGTCCGAGCCGGCTCCACAGCAGGTCGGGCTCGATGTTCCGCACGTCCACGCCGTCGACGAGAACGCTCCCCGCGGTTGCGTCGAACAGCCGCGGGATCAGCGAGATCAGGGTGGTCTTGCCCGAGCCGGTACTGCCGATGACCGCGGTCGTCTGCCCGGCCGAGGCGCGCAGCGTTATCTCGCGCAGCACCGGGGCCGCGGCTCCGGGGTAGGAGAACGTGACGCCGCGGAACTCCACCTCGGCCCGGCCCCCGAGTGCCGTCACCGGGTCCGCCGGCATCGTGATCGACAGTTCCGCCTCGAGCACCTCCTGGATCCGCTCGGCACACACGGCCGCGCGCGGCACCATCATCAGCATGAAGGTCGCCATCATGACCGACATGAGGATCTGCATGAGATAGCTCATGAACGCGGTCAGCGAGCCGACCTGCATCTCGCCCGAGTCGATCCGCGAGGCACCGAACCACAGCAGCGTGACGATCGAGACGTTCAGCACGAGCATCACCGTCGGGAAGATGCGAACCATCAGCCGGCCGGCGCGCATGGCCGTCATCGTCAGCGCGTCGTTCGCGTCCCCGAAGCGGCGAACCTCGACCGGTTCGCGGACGAAGGCGCGGACCACGCGCACACCGGTGATCTGCTCGCGCAGCACCCGGTTGACCGCGTCGATGCGCTCCTGCATCTCCCGGAACTGCGGCACCATCTTGCGGATGATCAGGCCGATGGAGACGGCCAGCACCGGGACGCTGACCCCCACCAGCCAGGACAGCCCGACGTCCTGACGCAGCGCCATGATGACGCCGCCGACGCACATGATCGGCGCCGCGATCATCATCGTGCAGGTCATGACGACTAGCATCTGCACCTGCTGCACGTCGTTGGTGTTGCGGGTGATCAGCGACGGTGCACCGAAGTGCGCCACCTCCCGCGCGGCGAACCGGCCCACCTTCTTGAAGATCGCAGCGCGGACGTCACGTCCGAAGCTCATGGCCGTGCGCGCGCCGAAGTACACGGCGACGACCGAGCAGATGATCTGCGCGAAGCTGACGGCCAGCATCCAGCCACCGATGCGCAGGATGTAGCCGGTGTCGCCCTTCGCGATGCCGTTGTCGATGATGTCCGCGTTGAGGCTGGGCAGGTAGAGCGCGGCGATGGTTCCGAGCAGTTGTAGCGCGACCACGGCCCACAGCCATCCGGAGTACGGCCGCAGGAACGTGCGGAGCAGGCGCGTCAGCATGCGTTCCAGGATGCTCCTCGCGACTGACACCGTGCGCACACCGAACTGGTATTACGCCGCGCGCGAACGATCAAGCTCAGCACCAGCCGTCGACGACCGTCAGCACGTCACCGAGCCGACCGACTATCGCGTCCGGCTCGCCGCTCACCGGTCCGCGCTGCTCGGCCGGGATGACGCTGTGCGGCACCAGAATCGCCTTCATCCCCACCGACTTCGCGCCGTGGATGTCGTCGTACACGCGGTCTCCCACGAACACCGCGGCGGCCGGGTCGTCAACGCCGACAGCGGCCAGTGCCGCGTGGAACGCCTCCGGGTGCGGCTTGGTCCACGCGATCTCGGAGGAGTAGACGGCGCCGTCGATGAACCCCGCGGCCCCGTCGCGGTCGAAGATCTGCTCGTGGACGCTGCGCGGCCAGATCGTGTTGGACAGGACGCCGATCTTGATCCCGCGCTCATGCAGCCCGGCGAACACCGCAGGCACGTCGGGGTCCAGAAAGGTGTGCGGCTCCCACCAGGCGTGGTGCAGGGCCAGCATGGCCTCGGTCGCGGTCACCTCCGCCGCGGCGAAAACCTCCTCGAGGGTCCCGCTGCGCTGCTCGTCCCGGCAGCGGATCCACACCGCGGTCTCCGCGGCGTGCAGGCGCGCGGCGAGGTCCGGGTCCTCGACGGTCGTCAGCCACGCGTCCAACGGGTCCAGTACGTGCCAGGGCGTCAGCGTGCCGCCCCAGTCGAAGATCACTGTCCTAACTCTGCTCACCGGCGTGTGCCGCGGCCGCTCATCGTCTTGATCACAACAGGACCGTAGACAAGGTGGCGTGCTGACGCATACCGAGTTTCTCGTACATGCGGCGCGCAGAACCGTTGAAGTGGTTCACGTACAGGCTGGCGCTCGGGGCGAGGGTCAGGGCATGGCGCAGGACGGTGGCCAGGCCGGCCGTCCCGATGCCGCGACCGCGCAGGTCCGGGCGCACCCACACGCCCTGGATCTGGCAGGTATGAGGGGTCACTGCGCCGAGATCGGCCTTGAAGGTCACCTGGCCGCGGAAGTCGAAGCTGGCGAACGCGCGGCTCTGGCCGATCAGGTCCCGGATGCGGAGTCGGAAGGCGGCGCTGCCCGGCGCGACGTGCGGTGAGACCCCGAGTTCCTCGGTGAACATCGCCGCCGCGGCGGCCTGGTACCGCTCGAGGTCGGCGGGCCGGGCCGCCCGTACCGTGTCGTCGCCCTCGACGTCCACCGCGCCGTCGACGATCAGCAGCGGCTGCTCCGTGCGGAGCGAGCGAGCCGGCGCCCACCTCGGCGAGAGCGCGGACCAGATCGCCGCAACCGCCTCGGCTCGCCCCACGATGGACGTGCAGACCCGGGGCCGGTGGGCCACTGCGTCGACCAGGACATCCCACGAGCGAGCGTCACCGCCGACCGGAATCAGGTTCCCGCCGCTGTAGCACGCCGCGCGGAGGTGCTCGCCGTCGGTTACGCCGAACATCGTTGCGCCGAACACCCGCGGCCGCAGCGATCTCGTGCCCCGCACCCGGGCGGACACCACCGCGTTCACCACGGCGTCCTCGTCCAGCAGGCGCTTCAGCGCGGAGCGCCCGCCGTCGTCGAGCACCTCGGCGCGCATCCTGCTGTGCAGGGCTGAGCGCAGGGCCGTCACGCCGGCTGACGTTACCGCGACCGGGACGTGCTGCGCGGCAGGCCTGCCCGGGGGCACGGCGACCGTTGCCGTCTTGACCCGGTTGATCACGGCGTGGGCACTCGCACCGCCCCGGCTGGCTGGCCCTGCGCCGCTGTCACGAGAACGCCGCCTGCACGGCGGCGCGGCCGCCGCGCGAACGGGCGCCGTAGGAGTAGGTCCCCTGGGACTGCAACTCCCGCGCCGCCTCGACGACCGCACCGAGCGCGGCGAACGCGAACGCCCCACCCACCGAGACCCGGGCCACCCCGGCGTCGGCGAGCGCGGCGATGGGAGGCGCTCCCGGCATCGCCAGCACGTTCACCGGGCGGTCGACGGACGACACGACCGAGCGGATGTCGGCCAGTTCGGACAGGCCGGGTGCGTACAGCACATCCGCGCCGGCCTCCTGGAAGGACTGCAGCCGGGCGATCGTGTCGGCCAGATCGGGCCGCCCGTGCAGGTGGTTCTCGGCGCGAGCAGTGAGCACGAGACGGTCCGCCCCGTGCGCGGCCTCGGCAGCGGCCCGGACCCGTTCGGCGGCAACGTCGGCCGGGTAGATCCCGCCGCCGTCGAAGTCCTCGATCGAGCAGCCGGCCAGCCCGGCGCTGATCGCCAGCGCGATCGTCGTCGCCACCTGCTCGGGCTCGTCGGCAAACCCGTTCTCCAGGTCGGCCGACACCGGGACGTCGACGGCCGCGACCAGCGCGGACCCGTGCGCGAGCGCCTCCTCGCGCGTGAGCGAGCCGTCCAGCCGGCCGAGCGTCATAGCGAAGCCGCTGCTCGTGGTGGCGAGGGCGGCGAAGCCCAGCGACGCGAGCAGCCTTGCCGAGCCGACGTCCCACGGGTTCGGCAGCAGCAGTGGCTGTCCGGGAACGTGCAGGGCGAGGAAGGCGTCAGCGTGTTCGGTCATGCCCGCAACGTACCGACCGGCCACGACAGACGTTGTCGCGTTCGTGCGAGCAGACCCGCCGCAAACGCTCAGAGCGTCGGGGCCAGCCCGAACGCCGGGAACAGCGCGGCACCGAACGTGGTGATCTCGGCGATCACCCCGTCCTCGACGCGCAGCACGTCGAACTTGAACGCGCGGAACTCGCTGTCGCCCGTGCGGCGCAGATAGCTCGCGGCGGTCGGCATCCGGTTCGCCCGCGTCGGGACGAGCCGCCAGTCGCCGTCGCGTTCCGGGCCGAAGGCGCGTCGCATCAGGCCACCGACCATGTCCAGCCCGTCGAAGCACATCGGAGCCGGCGGCATCGTGACCCGGATGTCCTGCGCCGCGATCGCCACGGCCGCCACGGCGTCGCACCGCTCGTGCGCGTCGATGAACGCCGCCAGCAGGTCGCGCTCGGCCGCGGTCGGCGCGTGCGCGGACCAGTCGCTGCGGTGCGACGGCAGGTGCTCCTGCATCCGCGCGCGCGCCCGCTGCAACGCGCTGTTGGCCGCCGCGACGCTCGTGTCCAGCAGCGATGCCGTGTCGCTCGCCGCCATGCCCAGAACGTCACGGGCCAGCAGGGCGGCGCGCTGTCGCGGCGGCAGAACCTGCAGCGCGGCGAGGAAGGCCAGCTCGATCGTCTCCCGCGCGACGACCACGGCGTCCGGCTCGTCCTCGACGGCCGCCACCTGGTCCAGCAGCTGGTCGGGGTAGGGCTGCAGCCACCCGAGCTCGGCGTAAGAGTGCAGCTCCGGGACGCGTCTGGCCCGCGCGCGGATCGCGTCCAGGCAGACGTTCGTCGCGATCTTGTACAGCCACGCCCGGGCGTGCGGGCCGCCGTTGAAGGAGCTCCGCGCGCGCCAGGCGCGCAGCAGGGTCTCCTGCACCGCGTCCTCGGCCTCGTCGAACGAGGCGAGCATCCGGTAGCAGTGCACGTGCAGCTCCCGCCGATGCCGGTGCGCGAGCTGCTCGAAGGTGCCCTCGTCCAGCGTCGTGGCAATCACCTCGACGAACCGTGACCGCGCTCCTGCAGGACCCAGGTGTTGCCGTCCGGGTCGCTGAAGTCGGCGAAGGAGTTGAAGTCGGCGTGCGCCGGATCCGCGCCCGGCACCCAGCCGTCCGGTGTCATGTGCCGGACCGCGCTGACGTCGACGCCGCGACCGGCGAGCGCGGTACGCGCCGCTTCGATGTCGGTCACGATCAGGTGGGTGCCCCGGTAGGAGCCGGGCGCGGCGTCGGTGATGCCGATGCCGAACGAGATCGAGCACGCCGAACCCGGCGGCGTCACCTGCACGACGCGGAACTGCTCGCCGGCGCGGTGGTCGACGTCGAGTGCGAAGCCGGCCTGCTCGGTGTAGAACGCCTTGGCCCGATCCACGTCGGACACCGGTAGCAGGACGAGTTCGAGCTTGAGGTCCATCACGTTTCGCCCCTTCGTCGCCGTCATCGGAGCACCAGGCCGCTGGTCACGTTGGTCATCGTGCCGGTGATCCCGGCGGCGCGGTCGGATGCCAGGAAGGTTGCCACCTCGGTGACGTCGGCGAGGCGCGGCGCGCGGCGCAGTGCGGACATATCGGCGATCATCTGCTCGACCGCCGAGGGGTCGGGCACGCTGTCGCCGCCGACCTCCTGCAGCTTGTCCGAGGTGAGCGTCTCGACGACACCGGCCGTCCAGATGCCGCACACCCGCACGCCCTGCGGTCCGAGCTCGGCGGCCAGGTAGCGCATCAGCGCCTCGGTCGCCGCGTCGGCCGGTCCGGTACTGCCCATGCCCGGCATCGCGCCTGCACCGGACGCGCTGTTCAGGTGCAGGATCACGCCCGAGCCCCGGAAGACCATGTGCCGCGAGGCGGCGCGCGCGGTGATGAAGCTGCTGGTCAGGCCGACGGTGGTGGCCCGCAGCAGGTCGGCAGCGCTCATGTCGACGAGCGGGATCTGCTGCACGTCGCCGCGCTTGATCAGGTTGAACGAGATGTCGACGTGGCCGTGGCGGGTGACCACGTCCTGTACGTGAGCGTCGACCGCGGCCTCGTCGGTGGCATCGAGGACGGCGACCTCGGCCGCTCCTCCCTCGGCTGCGACGTCGGCTGCCACGGCGTCGAGCGGTGCGCGGGTGCGGCCGGCGAGGAACACCCGGGCACCCTCGCGCGCGAACGTGCGGGCGACGCCGCCGCCTATGCCGCCACCCGCGCCGTAGATGATCGCGTTCTTGCCGTTCAGCAGTGTGCTCATGCCGTCCTCCTGAGGTGATATCGCGGTGTCAGAAGGTGGAACGGCGGGCGGGCCGCAAACTCATCGGTCCCGCGATGAGCGGCGATCACGTCTTCCCCGCGTGGCGTCGGCTCGCGACCGCGAAACCGGGGCCTGGCGGGGAAAAGCTGATCACGAAGCGGATCAGCTGATGGAGACGGTGGGCTCTCCCGAGGCGACCCCGGCGTCACCCATCTCCTCAGCCAGCCGCAGGGCCTCCTCAATGAGCGTCTCGACGATCTGCGACTCGGGGACGGTCTTGATGACCTCGCCGCGCACGAAGATCTGGCCCTTGCCATTGCCGGACGCGACGCCCAGGTCGGCCTCGCGGGCCTCGCCGGGACCGTTCACCACGCAGCCCATGACCGCGACACGCAGCGGGACGGTCATGCCTTGCAGCCCCGCGGTGACCTTGTCGGCCAGCGTGTACACGTCCACCTGCGCGCGCCCGCAGGACGGGCAGGAGACGATCTCCAGCCGGCGCTGGCGCAGGTTGAGCGACTCCAGGATGGACAGCCCGACCTTGACCTCCTCGACCGGCGGGGCCGACAGCGAGACCCGGATGGTGTCGCCGATCCCCTGCGACAGCAGCGCGCCGAACGCGACCGAGGACTTGATCGTTCCCTGGAATGCCGGGCCGGCCTCGGTGACGCCCAGGTGCAGCGGGTAGTCGCAGGCCTGCGCGAGCAGTTCGTACGCGCGCACCATCACGACCGGGTCGTTGTGCTTGACCGAGATCTTGAAGTCGCGGAAGTCGTGCTCCTCGAACAGCGCTGCCTCGTTGAGCGCGGACTCGACCAGCGCCTCGGGCGTCGCCTTGCCGTACTTTGCCAGCAGTCGCTTGTCGAGCGAGCCGGCGTTGACGCCGATACGCAGCGAGACCCCGGCGTCGGCGGCCGCGCGGGCGATCTCGCCGACCTTGTCGTCGAACGCCTTGATGTTGCCGGGGTTGACCCGGACGGCGGCACAGCCGGCGTCGATGGCCGCGAACACGTACTTCGGCTGGAAGTGGATGTCGGCGATGACGGGGATCTGCGACTTCGACGCGATCGCGGGCAGCGCGTCGGCGTCGTCCTGCGACGGGACGGCGACGCGGACGATGTCACAGCCGGTCGCCGTCAGCTCGGCGATCTGCTGCAGCGTCGCGTTGACGTCCGAGGTGAGCGTCGTCGTCATCGACTGGACGGAGACCGGGGCGTCGCCGCCGACAGCGACCGAGCCGACCTTGATCTGACGCGACTTGCGCCGCGGCGCGAGGACGGGCGGGGGGCTGGCGGGCATACCGAGAGAGACAGTCACAAGCCCATTATCCGCCGAAGGGGTTAACTGGCTTGACGATGTCCGCGTAGAACGTCAGAAGAGTGAGCAGGATCAGCACGGACGCGACCATGTACATGACCGGCAGCATCTGCGCGGTGTCCACGTAGATGGGCTTGCGGACGGCCACCGCACCGCCGTCGGTGTCCACGACCGGCGCCTTCTTGCGCACCCGCAGCCGGGCCCAACCGCGCCGGCTCCCCTCGACGATCGCACCGGCCACGTGGCCGCCGTCCAGCGGCAGCAGTGGCAGCAGGTTGAAGAAGAACAGCAGCAGGTTGACGCTCGCCAGCAAAGAGATCAGCGCGTAGACCTTGTCCTTGCCGCTCAGCAGGTTCGTCTCGGCGTACTCGCCGCCGATCCGGCCGATCCCGATGACCCCGATCGCCCCGTTCACATCACGCGGCTTGCCGTTGAACACGGTGTTCCACAGGCTGCCGATCTTCTCCGGATAGCGCCCGAGCGCGGACACACCCTTGCCGATCTGGCTGCCGATCTGACCGGGCACGGCGGTCAGCCCGACGTCCTGGTAATAGTGGTGGTCCGCAGGTGAGACACCCAGGAAGCCGGCCTCCTTGGTCTTCGTTCCCGACGCGTTGGCGTACTTCAGGTTCCGAACCGGGGTGACGGCGACCGTCCGCGTCGTACCGTCGCGGACCAGGACAACGCTGAGCTGCTTGCCCGCGGACGATTCGATGATCTTCACCAGCTGGTCCCAGCTGGTGATCGCCGTGCCGTCGACGGAGGCGATCTTGTCGCCCGGCTTGAGCCCGGCAAGCGCGGCGGGGGTGTTCGTCGCGGTGCACTTCGCGGCCTCGGCCGTGGTGGCGTTCGCCGGGAGCAGGCACTTGCTGACCGTGCTCACCGTGGTCGTCAGCTTGTCCTGCGGCAGGCCGAGCCCGACCAGCAGGACGATCGTCAGCACCAGGTAGATGACCAGGTTCATGCACGGGCCTCCGAGCATCACGATCATCTTCTTGCCGGGCGTGAGCCGGTAGAACTCGCGGTCGCTGTCGGCCGGCTCGACCTCGGCCCGGCTGACCTGGCGAAAGTCCTCGACGGCGGTCGCCATCCGGCGGGGCCAGCGCGAGACCTTGCCGTCGGCGCGCGGCGGGACCATCCCGATCATCCGGATGTAGCCGCCTAGCGGGATCGCCTTGATGCCGTACTCGGTGTCGCCCCTCTTGCGCGACCACAGCGTCGGCCCGAAACCGACCATGTACTGGGTGACCTTCACGCCGAACTTCTTGGCCGGCACCATGTGGCCGATCTCGTGCAGCGCGATCGAGAGCAACAGGCCGACGGCGAACACGATCACGCCCAGGGCGTACAGCACCTGCGAGGCTCCCGTCGATCTGTGGTCAGTGCTGAACAGCCAGCGAGCGGGCCCGGTCGCGTGCCCAGATCTCCGCCTGTTCGACGTCCTCGACGGTACCTGGGTCCCCAGCCGCGGCATGCTCATTCCTCAGCCACTCATCGAGTACATCGGCGATGGTGTCCGAGATCTGAAGGAAGCCGATCGTGCCGCCGTGGAACGCGGCGACCAGCTCCTCGTTCGCGGCGTTATAGACGGCCGGCGCGCAGCCGCCCGCGACCCCGGCCCGGCGGGCCAACTCGACGGCCGGGAACGCCTCGGAGTCCAGCGGCTCGAACGTCCATTGCCGGTTCTTCGTCCAGTCCAGCGGGGCCGCGGCGCGAGGGACCCGGTCGGGCCAGCCCATCGCGAGCGAGATGGTCAGCCGCATGTCCGGCGGCGAGGCCTGGGCCAGCGTCGATCCGTCGGTGAACTCGACCATCGAGTGCACGATCGACTGCGGGTGCACGACGACGCCGATCCGCTCGTACGGGACGTCGAACAGCAGCCGGGCCTCGATCAGCTCCAGGCCCTTGTTGACGAGCGTCGCCGAGTTCGTGGTGATCAGTTTGCCCATGTCCCAGGTCGGGTGGGCCAACGCCTGCTGCGGCGTGACGTCCGACATCTGTGCGCGAGTGCGACCGCGGAACGGCCCGCCGCTTGCCGTCAGGATCAGCCGGGTGACCTCGCCGTAGGACCCACCGCGCAGGCACTGGGCGATGGCCGAGTGCTCGGAGTCGACCGGGACGATCTGGCCGGGCGCCGCTCGACTGGTGACCAGCGGGCCGCCAGCGATCAGCGACTCCTTGTTGGCCAGCGCGACGAACCGGCCGGCGTCCAGCGCGGCGATCGTGGCGCGCAGGCCCTGCGCACCGGCGACGGCGTTCAGCACGACGTCCGCCGCGCGCGCGGCGAGCTCGACGGTCGCGCTCGGACCACAGAGCACCGCGACGCCGGTCGCGCCCGCCGAGGCCAGTTGGGCGCGCAGCTCATCGGCGACGTCCTCCCGGGACACGCCCACGACCTCGACGCCGAGTTCGGCGGCCTGCCGTGCGAGCAGCGCGACATCACTGCCACCCGCGGCGATCGCGGTGACGCGGAACCGGTCGGGTGCGTGGCGGGCCACGTCGATCGCCTGGGTGCCGATCGAGCCGGTCGAGCCCAACACGGTCACTGTTCTCGGTCTCGTGCTCAACGCGTCCTCCGGCTGCGCCGCTCGCTGGCGCTCGGGTGCATCCGTCCGGCCACACCCGCCTCCGGCGGGTGAGCGCGGCTCTTCGCGCAAGCGCTCATCGCGTGATCCTCACCCTTCAAAGCTTTTCACGCAGTCGGGCGTCAGCTCGGCCGGGGTGCGGTGGCCGGACAGGGCCAGGGCCAGGTCGGTGTCGGCGAGCAGGCTGCGCAGGACGTGACGAACACCGTCCGTGCCGCCCAGGGCCAGCCCGTACACCCACGGCCGGGCCACGAGCACGGCCCTGGCGCCGAGCGCGATCGCCTTCAGCACGTCCGCTCCGGTGCGGATGCCGGAGTCGAACAGCACCTCGACCTGATCACCGACCGCGGCGGCGATCGGCGGCAGCGCATCCAGCGAGGCGATCGCCCCGTCCACCTGGCGGCCGCCGTGGTTGGACACGACGATGCCCTGCACGCCGGTGTCGACGGCCCGCTTCGCGTCGTCGACGTGCTGGATGCCCTTGAGCACCACCGGACCGTCCCAGTGCTCGCGCAGGAACGCGACCTGGTCCCATGTGTGGTCGGTGCCGGTGAACATCGGCAGCCAGCGCATCAGCGCCGCGGGCAGATCATCGGCCGGTGGCTTGGCGAGCGGCGCCAGAAACGCCTCGTCGATGAAGTAGTTGGCCAGACCCTCGCCGGTGAGGAACGGCAGGTACGCGTTGTCCAGGTCGTGCGGCCGCCAGCCGAGCAGCCAGGTGTCAAGGGTGACGACGAGCGTGGTGAAGCCGGCCGCCTGCGCCCGGGCGAGCAGGCTCAGGCACACCTGCTCGTCGTTCGGCCAGTACAGCTGGAACCAGCGCACGCCGTCGCCGTTCGCCGCCGCCACGTCCTCCAGCGTGAACGAGGACACCGTGGACAGGGTCATCGCCAGACCCAGCTCGGCCGCGACTGCCGCAACCGCCTTCTCCGCCTCGGGATGCACGATCGACTGCACTCCTACCGGTGCGGTGATGATCGGGGCGCTCAGCGACGCGCCGAGGACCGTCGTGGTCAGGTCGCGGTCGGTGGCGCCGGACAGCATGCGCGGGACGACGCGCCACCGGTCGAACGCCGCACGGTTCGCCCGGTTGGTCGCACCCGATCCGGCCGCGCCCGCGACGTACCAGAACGGGCCTGGCGCCAGCGTGTCGCGCGCGGCGTCCTCCAGCGCGGTTGCGTCCGTCGTAAACGCGGGCAGCACCCCGGCCATGCCCTGCAGGTAGATCTCGCTGGCATAT
>JBOGDQ010000291.1:0-1536 GCA_050742975.1 Jatrophihabitantaceae bacterium | reverse complement strand
CGCCAGGCCCCTGGAACCAGCCGGTGGTCACGGCCGCCGTCTTACCGTTGCGCCCGAGAACGTCGATGACGATGCCGTAGGCAAACGTGCCGTTGCGGTGTTCCACAACTCGGGTGACGCGCGTTGTGCGGGCGCCCTCGCGGATTTGATCGCGGAGATACGTCCAATCGTCGCGAGTCAAGCCGAGCGCCGAGCGCATCACGCGCGCCTTGTGTCCACCGCGGACGTGGTCAGGGTTCAGTGCGTAATCGCGGAGCTTCTCCGCCGGGATCACCGCGTCATCGACCCGAGGCAGGTAGATCGGCTCCCGGTCAGCCATCAGTCAGTTCGTGCTCGGCCGCCCGCTCGACTGCTTCCGCCCGCTCGGTGCCGAAGGCCTTGGCCAGTCGGGCGGCGGCGTCGGCCTGCTCCCGGTAGTGCGTGTAGCGCATGGTCGTCCGCACCTCGGCATGCCCGAGCCAGTTCTGGAGCTCGGCGATCGACTCGGCGCCTCGCACGGCCAACGTCCCGAAGGTGTGTCGGAGGTCGTGGAAGCGGATCGGACGAAGGCCCGCGCCCTCGTATGCCGCTACGAACCTGCGCCTCAAGGCCGAGCCGTCCAGGTGGCGCCCACGATCACCCGGGAAGACGAGGTCATCCTCGCCCATGAAGTCGCGTCGCTGTCCGAGCTGTGCGAGAGCGGCGGCAACCTCGGGCACCATCGGCACCACGCGGCCGCGGCCCGACTTGGGCGTCGTCAGGCGGCCGTTCGCGAAGCTGCCAAAGACCCGAATCGACGAGCGCTCGAAATCGACGTCGCGCCATCGCAGGGCTAGCAGCTCTCCGCGACGCAGTCCGGTGAAGGCGGCCGTCAGGAACAGCGTCCCGTCCTGGGCGGAGGCGGCGGCGCGGGCGAGTGCGTGGACCTCCTCGGGCGAATAGAACGCGAAGCTGGTGGCGTCGTAGCGCTCCCGCAGCTTCTCGACGTCGCGCACGGGGTTGGTCGGCAGACCGTAAACCTTGCGTGCCCGCTCCATGATTCCGCCGAGCACCGTTAGCATCTTGTTGCGCGTGCGGTTCGTGAGCTCGCGGTCGCGCCCCTCGTTGAGCCCGGCGCGCCACTGTTCGATCCGGACAGCGGTCAGCTCCTGAACGCCCAGGGAGCCGAACGCTGCCACGAGCTGCGCCGTGACCGAGCGATAGTCGACCATCGTCGAGGGCTTCACCGCCCGGTCGTTCTCCACGTAGCGCAACCACTCCGCCGCAGCGTCGGCAAACGTCGCACCCGTGGGGTTGGCCCGCTGCAGCGTTCCGCGACGTGCCTCGGCAAGGGTGTCCTGAAGCCAGCCCTCAGCCAGCCGCTTGGTGAAGTACCCGGCCGGTGGGCGTCCACGCTGGTCCCAAGCGGGCCCGAGCATCTTCTGCACCTGACGGCCGTCCGGCATGCGGTATTTCGCGTAGAAGACCGGGCCGCGCTTGCGTTCGACCCGGAACACGTGTCCCGAAGGGCGTTGCGAGAGGGGGCTCACCAGCGGGAAGATACACCCACTTCGGGAC
>JBOGDQ010000290.1:0-7858 GCA_050742975.1 Jatrophihabitantaceae bacterium | reverse complement strand
CAGCTGCCCTGATGCAGGGTCAGCCGCTGCTGCTGCGCCTCCTTGGACCACCGGCCGGCGTGGTCCACGACGTCGACGACGTGCTCGGGAACCGGCAGCAGGGTGAGCAGATCGCCCACGGTGTAAGGCGATTCGCCCGCCGCCGCGGTGCTGGTCAACCTCTGCCGTTGCCGCAGCACGCCGGACGGCATCAGCTCGAGTTCGCCGTCCAGCCGCAGCCGCGCGGGCTCGTCCGTGCCGCGATAGTTCAATCGCAGGTCGTGGTGGTCTGCGCCGGACGGCGCGAACAGAGGCTGACTCGCCGTGCCGTCGCGATGCCCGGTCAGGCCCGGCCAACCGGGCCAGCCCTGCGCCCGGGTCGGCGACAGCGTGAACGTGCCCGCGGTGCTCCGGCTGCCGCGCGGGCGCAGTTCGCCGTCCACGCCGGGCAGGGCGGCGTAGGCGCCATCGTCGAGCTCGCCGAGGTCAGCGCCCCAGTGCACGACGCGCGGCAGCGACGCGCCGTCGACGTCCAGCACCACCGCGACCCCGGCGCTACGCAGTACGACCCGACCGGGCACGTCAGCCCTTGGTCGAGCCGAGCGACAGGCCAGAGATGAACTGCTTCTGCAGCAGGATGTAGACGACCAGCGTGGGCACCGCGGCGATCAGCGCGGCCGCCGCGATCAGGTTCTGGTTGCTGACGAACTGTCCCTGCAGGTTGGCCAGCGCGGCGGTGATCGGGCGCTTGTTGCCTGTCTGGATCAGAGTGATCGCCCAGAAGAAGTCGTTGTAGATCCAGGTGGTCAGCAGCGTGGCGAGGGCGGCGAGCGCGGGCCGGCACAGCGGCAGCGTAAGACGCCAGTACCGCGTCCACAGCGACGCGCCGTCGACCAGCGCCGCCTCGTAGATCTCCTCCGGGATCGTCTTCATGTAGTTGCTCAGGACGAAGACGCAGAAGCCGAGCTGGAAGGACACGTTGACGACGACCAGGCCGGTCAGCGAGTTGTAGAGCAGCCCGCTGCTGCTCAGGAAGTGCGGCAGGTGGATCTGCAGGTACAGCCGGTACAGCGGCGTGATGATCACCTGCTGCGGCAGCAGGTTGCCGGCCGTGAACATGATCAGCAGCGCGATGTTGAACCTGAAGCTGAATCGCGACACGACGAACGCCACGAACGAGGCCAGCACCAGGGTGATGATCACGGCCGGGACGGTGATCTTCACCGAGTTCTCGAAGAACCGCAGCATGTCCGACTGGGTCCACGCGTCGGTGAAGTTCTTGAACGTCAGGTGGTGCGGCAGTGCGACGTACCCGTACTTGTCCGTCTCCGATTTCGGCCGGACCGCGACGTAGAGCGCGAACGCGATCGGCAGGATCCACAGCACGCACGCGGCGATCATGAACAGCTGTGCCAGCGCACTCGAGACCCCGCCGCTCTTTCTGCGCCCCCGTGAGCGCACCGGTACGCGAGCTTCGGAGACCGCCACCGTCATCGCTGCTCATCCCGCCGGAACGTCTGGTACAGGAACACCGAGATGGGCACGATCGAGATGACGAGCAGGACGACGCCCAGCGCTGAGCCGAACCCGATCTGGGAGACCTCGCCGACGATGTTGTTAGTGACGAGCACGGACAGCAGCTCCAGACCGTTGGTGCCGTGGTTGGTGATGTAGACGAGGTCGAACGCGCGCAGCGACTCGATGACGGTCACCACGAGGATGACGATGTTGATCGGCTTCATCACCGGGAAGATCACCCGCCAGAACATCTGCCACGCGTTCGCGCCGTCGATGGTGGCCGCCTCGCGCAGCGTCGAGTCGACCGCCTTCAGACCGGCCAGGTACAGCACCATGACGTAGCCGGCCTGCCGCCATGTCGCCTCGACCAGGACGGCCCACAGGTTCAGGTGCGGGTTGCCCAGCCAGTCGATCGCGTTGGAGTTGCCGTTGCGTCCGATGACGGTGTTGATCAGGCCGAAGTTCTGCGAGTACATGAACTCCCAGATGATCCCGATCAGGGCCAGCGAGAGCATGACGGGCAGGAACAGCACGCTCTGGTAGATCCGGCTGCCGCGGATGCCGCGATCGAGCACGACCGCGAACAGCATCCCGAGCGGCGTGGCGAGCAGGATGAACACGGCCAGCCAGATGATGTTGTGCTGGACGGCCGGCCAGAACTGCGGGTAGACGGTCGCCGCCTGGTGGTAGTTCTGGACGCCGTACAGGCACCCGTTGCGCAGGATCGAGGGTGCGGGCGGTGCGGGGCACCCCTTCAGGTGGACCCCGCCGATCCCGTTCCACCGGGTGAAAGAGAGCAGGATCGAGCCGAGCGCCGGGAACCAGATGAACGCCAGATCCACGAGCACCGGCACGCCCAGCATGAGCGTGACGACGAGCTTGTCGCGCCGGGTCAGCAGCCGGCGCCGCCTGCTCCGGGACGTGCGCCTGCCCAGCCGGCGGGGTTTCGGTGGCGTGGTGCGGACGTCAACACCGACCGCCATCAGCCGAAGATCGTCTTCGCCTGCGCCGCGGCACTCTTCTGGATCGAGTTGATGTTCGACGCGCTGGGGTCGGCGATGAACTTCTGGAGCAGGGCCTCGAGCGCGGCCGCCATGGCCGGATCGGTGTCCCGGTCGCCGAACTGGGACACGTTCTTGCAGGCCGCGATTGCGGTGGCCGACTTCTTCTGGATCGCGTCGTAGCCGCTGGTGTCGATGTTCTTGGCCACACCGACGTCCCATTGGTCCGTCTTGAGGTAGGTCGCCTCGGCGGGGCCGGTGCCGATGTACTCCAGGACCTGCTTGGCCGACCCGCCGTTCTTGCCCTTCTTCGGCAGGATGAAACCGTCCGCGGGCGCGTCCATGTAGTCCTGGCCGTAGGTGGTGTTGATGATCGGATACGGGAAGAAGTCGAGGTCGGGCAGGTTCTGCTTGGCGTAGTTCGCGGCGACCTGGTTGGTGCCCTGGAACATCATCCCGGCCTGCTTGTTCTCCAGCGCCTTCGCCGCGTCCTGCCAGATCCGCCCGTTCGCCCCGCTCTGGCAGTACGGCAGGATCTCGGCCCACTGGCTGAACACGTTGGTGACCTGCTTGTCCGTGTACGACGCTTTCCCCTGCATCAACTGCATGTGGTAGTCGTACCCGTTCACCCGAAGGTTGATGATGTCGAACGTGCCCAGCGCCGGCCACAGATCCTTGTCGGCAAAGGCGATCGGGATCAGCCCGTCCTTCTTCATCTGCTTGGACAGCGCGGTGAACTGATCCCAGGTCGTCGGGATCTGGTAGCCCTTCGACGCGAACGTGCTCTTGTTGTAGAACACCACCCACGGGTAGTTGTAGATCGGCACGAAGTAGAACTTGCCGTCCAGACCCTTGGACAGCGCCTTGGCCGAGTCACCGAAGTTGGCGCCGATCTTGTCCCACACGTCGTCGATCGGCGTGAGCAGGCCCTGCGCCGCGAAGTACTGCATGCGGTAGCCGGCGAACCAGGTGCACAAGCTGTCCGGGGTGCCCTGCAGGTAGGACGTGATGTCGTTCTGGAACGTGTTGTGGTCGACGGTGTTGATGCTGATCTTCACCTTGGTGGACGCCGTCGCCTGCTGGGTGAGCGCCGCGAACGCCTGCTTGGGGGCCGGGTCCGAGTAGTTGGACCCGAACGTGATGGCGCCGGTCCCGTTGTTGGTCTTGCCGGACTTGCTGCTGGAGCACGCGCTGATCAGCGCGCCCGGGACAGCGGTCAGGGCCAGCGCGCCGGCGCCTGTCTTGAGCACGGACCGTCGGCTGACGGCGTGACCCTGAGTGGACGGAGTGTGCATCGGTGCTCCCATGGGTTAGGGCTGGTGTCCGGCGATATTCGGCTGTCGGCTTGAACACTTTCCAACGAGTTCCATCACAACTGCTCACACTCAAGCCGCGTATCACTCACGTGTCAACCCCTGCCCGGTCTCAAGTCGGCTACGGCGCCCGAAATCGGGCAGTTCGGGTAGCGCCGGCGGTGAATTCAACGCGTGCCCCCGCCGGACTCAGCGGGTGGCCTCGCGCAGCCGCTGGGCGGCAACCTCGGGGGCCACGTCGTTGATCCACATCGCGGCGCCGGACTCCGACCCGGCGAGGTACTTCAACTTGCCGGCGGCGCGGCGGATCGTGAAGATCTCCGCCGCCAGGTGCCACACGTCCCGGTCCTGCCGCACCGGGGCCTGCTGCCAGCCGGCGATGTACGGGCTCGGCGTGTCGAAGAGCCGGTCGAAGCGGCGCAGCACGTCGAGGTAGATGCCGGCCAGGTCGTCACGACGGTCGTCCCCGAGCGCCGGCAGGTCCGGCACATGCTCGCGGGGCACTATCCGCACCTCGAACGGCCAGCGCGCGGCGAACGGGACGTGGCAGACCCAGTGCTCGCTCTCGCAGACGACCCGCGAGCCGTCGGCGAGCTCGGCGGCCAGCAGGTCGCACTGCAGGCACGCACCGGTTCGCTCGAGATGGCGCCGGGCCGACTCGCTCGCCTTGAAGAACCGGGGCGGCACGAACGGGTACCCGTAGATCTGCCCGTGTGGGTGGCTCAGCGTCACGCCGATCTCCTCGCCGCGATTCTCGAAGCAGAAGACGTAGTCGATCGACGGCACGCCGGACAGCGCCGACGTGCGGTCGGCCCAGGCGTCGATGACCGTGCGTGCATGCTCGGGGGACAGCTGCGAGAACGCCTGATTGTGATCGCTGGTGAAGCAGACGACCTCGCACCGTCCAGAACCGGGACCGGATCGGAACGGCGGCGTGTCGACCAGCGGGACGAGATCCTCGGACTGCAGCGAGAAGGACGGGAACCGGTTCTCGAAGACGGCGACCTCGTAGTCGGCCGCGGGGATCTCCGTGCTCGATCCCTCCCGGGACGGGCAGAGCGGGCAGCGGTCCGCAGGTGGCTTGTAGGTCCGCGTCTGGCGGTGGTCGGCGATCACCGCGTAGTCGCGGAACAACGGGTTCCAGCGCACCTGCGAGGACGTCACCGCCGTCGGCAGGTCCTGGCGGAGGTCCGCAGCGCCTCGGTCCTGGTCGGCCAGCCGGTCGTAGTAGAACAGGTCGCGCCCGTCAGCCAGCTTGAGCTGCTGTCGGCTGGTCATCGCGGCATGCTCATTCGCCCGCCGGGACGGTGATGACCGACTCGACGTTGTCGGCGAGCACGCGGCGGGCCTCGTCGGGCAGGTCGTCGTCGGTGATCACGATCTTCGCGGCGTTCAGCGGTGCGATGTCGGCGAGGCCGACGACCCCCCACTTCGAGGAGTCGGCGAGCACGATCACCTCGCGGGCGCTCTCGACGAAGGCCCGGTTCGTCGTGGCCTCGGCCAGGTTGGGCGTGGTGTAACCCGCGCGCGTGTCCATGCCGTGGACGCCCAGGAAGAGCTGATCCACGTGCATGCTCGCGATCGTCCGATCGGCGACCGGCCCGACCAGCGCGGCGCTGGGCGTGCGCACCCCGCCGGTGAGGATGACGCTCACCTGACCGGCGGTGTCCAGCGCGGTGATCACATCGGCGACGGTGGTGGAGTTGGTGACGACCGTGATGCCGGGCGTGATCGCGACCTGCCGGGCCATCGCCCAGGTGGTGGTACCCGCGGACAGCGCGATGGCCGCCCCCGCACGGATCAGGCTCGCCGCGTGCTCGGCGATCGCCTGCTTGGCCGGTTGGGCGAGCTGGCTCTTGGCGGCGAAGCCGGGCTCAAAGGCGACCTGCCCGGCCAGCACGGCACCCCCGTGTACCTTTCGGGCCAGCCCTTCGGTCTCCATCTGCTCGAGATCGCGGCGGATCGTCATGTCCGAGACGCCGAGAAGCTCGGTCAGATCGGCGACCCGGACGGCACCCGCACGGCGCAGTTCAGTGAGGATCCGGACCTGGCGTTGATGAGCGAGCACGGCGCGTCCTCGGATGTCGGCAGCGAGCAGTTTCCACAGAGTCAAACATGATAGAACAACATTGACCAGTACCCGCCACGGCGAAAGGTGCCGAATGCCCGTCAGCTGGTGCGCGCCCGGGCGGGTGAACCTGATCGGCGAGCACACCGACTACAACGGCGGGTTCGCCCTCCCGTTCGCGATCGAGCAGGCCTGCACCGCGACCGTCGAGCGCCTCCCCGAGCCGGTACTGGAGATCTCGTCCGCGCAGCTGGGTTCGATCCGGATCGAGCTGGCCGCGTTGCGGGCGGGCGGGCAGGGCTGGTCCGCCTACGCCGCGGGCGTCGGGTGGGCGTTGCGAGAACGGGGCTACTCGGTTCCGGGGCTGCGGATCGAACTCGACAGCACCGTGCCTACCGGGGGCGGCCTGTCGTCCTCGGCCGGGCTCGTGTGCTCGGTGGCGACGGCGGTCGACGACCTGCTCGAGCTCGAGCTCGGGCCGGTCCGGTTGCTCGAGCTGACCCGCAGCGTCGAAAACGACTACGTCGGTGCGCCGACCGGGGGGATGGACCAGCTCGCCGCGCTGCAGTGCTCGGCCGGCAACGCACTGTTCTGCGACATGCTCACGCTCGAGACCGAGCAGGTCCCGCTACCGCTGGAGTCCGACGGCCTGGCGATGCTGGTGATCGACACGAAGGCCGAGCACCGGCACGCCGACGGCGAGTACCGGCAGCGGCGGGCGGGGTGCGAGGAGGCGGCGGAACTGCTGGATGTGCCGCTGCTGCGGGACATCGGTGTGGATCAGCTCGACGCGGCCCTCGCCGAGCTGCCGACCGACGAGCTACGCCGCTACACCCGGCACGTCGTGACCGAGGACGACCGGGTGCTGCGGACCGTCGAGCTGCTGCGTGCGGGGCGGTTGCGCGAGATCGGGCCGCTGCTCACCGCCTCGCACGCCTCGATGCGCGAGGATTACCGGATCACGATCGACGAGCTGGACGTCGCCGTGGACGCGCTGCTGGCAGCGGGCGCGTTCGGTGCCCGGATGACCGGCGGCGGTTTCGGCGGCTGCGTCATCGCGTTGCTGGCGTCGGAGTTGGTCGAACCGGCGGCGGCAGCGGTGCGCGCGGCCTACACGGCGAATGGCTTTCGCGATCCGGCCGCATTCCAAGCTCAACCCTGCCAGGGCGCCCATCGCGTGGGGTGACCAACCACGCGATGAGCGCTCGCGCGAAGAGCCGCGCGGGCGCGAGCGCGGCGAGCTTGCCCGCGACCCGTCCGATCCGCCCTGCCATTTGGGGCGGTCGAACGGGTCGCCTGCGCGGATAGAGTCAGCGCTCGACCGTGCCGTCGATGAAGTCCTGGACGGCCTGGCGCGCCTGGTCGTCGAAGTACTGCACCGGCGGGGACTTCATGAAGTACGACGACGCCGACAGGATCGCGCCCCCGATGCCACGGTCCTTGGCTATCTTCGCGGCGCGCAGCGCGTCGATGATGATGCCGGCCGAGTTCGGCGAGTCCCAGACCTCGAGCTTGTACTCCAGGTTCAGCGGAACGTCGCCGAACGTCTTGCCCTCGAGCCGGATGAAGGCCCACTTGCGGTCGTCCAGCCACGCGACGTAGTCCGACGGGCCGATGTGCACGTTGCGCGAACCGAGGTCGCGGTCCGGGATCTGCGAGGTCACCGACTGCGTCTTGCTGATCTTCTTGGACTCCAGGCGGTCGCGCTCGAGCATGTTCTTGAAGTCCATGTTGCCGCCGACGTTGAGTTGGTAGGTGTGGTCCAACGCGAGGCCCCGGTCCTCGAACAGTCGAGTCAGGATCCGGTGCACGATGGTGGAGCCGACCTGGCTCTTGATGTCGTCGCCGACGATCGGCAGTCCGGCGTCGGCGAACTTCCCGGCCCAGACCGGATCCGACGCGATGAACACCGGGATGGCGTTGACGAAGGCGACGCCGGCGTCGAGGCATGCTTGGGCGTAGTGGTGCTGGGCGTCCTC
>JBOGDQ010000289.1:0-5277 GCA_050742975.1 Jatrophihabitantaceae bacterium | reverse complement strand
CAATACGCCCAGCGCGCGACGCATCTCGGCGAGCGCGCGGCGCCCGGCCGCGGAGGCCTCCGTCATCGCCGCCGAAGCCCGCGTCGGATCGGTGCCCGCGGTGAGCGAGGCGCCGTCGGTCAACGCGATCATGACCGTCAGGTTGTGCGCGATGATGTCGTGCATCTCGCGCGCGATCCGGCTGCGCTCGGCCGCGACCGCGAGCCGGCCCTGCTGATCACGCTCGAGTTCCAGCCGCGCGGCACGCTGTTCGACCTCGGCCAGGTAGGCGCGCCGGACCCGGACGTTGAAGCCCAGCACACCCGCCGCGACGCCCAGCGCGGTCAGGAAGGCGATGGCCAACAGGTAGTCACGGTGCCCGCCGTCGTCTCGGACGATCGCGAGCAGGATGCCGCCCTCGAACACGGTTGCGGCTACGGCGATGCGTCGCAGGGGCGAGGTGGCAGCGACGGTGTAGAACGCGATCAGCACCGCGACGTCGGCCGGTAGCGGCCGCATGAGCAGCCACTGGACGAAGGCGACCAGGCAGACCAGGCCGAACACCGCGAACGGTGCCCGTCGCCGCCACATCAGCGGCACCGCGAGCGCGACCGACATCACGAGCACGTCCGCCCGGCCGGGTATCGGGCCGCCGAAGGCGCGCGGAACTGCGGTGAGCGCCACTGCGAGAGCCAGCAGCGCGTCGGCGAGCAGGGGCCGGAGGAGGACCGACGACGACAACCGGCTCGGTAGCGCGATCAACTCGCGCGCCGGATCCGTCATGGGCATCAGTGTGAATCACCGATCAGGCATCGCGGCGGCGCAGCACAGCAAATCCGACGGCGAGGGCCGCGAGGGCGTACAGCGCGAACACACCCAGGCCGGCCCACGGGCTCAACATGGTCGGGTCGCGCTTGGCCGTCATGATCGCCGACCCGGCGTTCATCGGCAGGTACTTGACGACGTGGTCCTGCCACGACGACGGCAGCGCCTCGCCGAGAATGGGCAGCACCAGCAGCAGGCCGAACAGCGTCGCGATGGCCCCGCCGGTGTTGCGGAGCGCGAACCCGCAGCCGAGCGCCAGCAGCCCCACGACGACGAGGTAGAGCCCGGCACCGAGGACCGCACGGGCCGCGCCGCCGGAGGTGATGGACACCCCGAGGTGGTCGCTGTGCAGCGCGGCCTGACCGCCCAGGAAGGCGATGAGGGCCGCGATCGTCGTGATCACGAAGGTCGCGCTCGCGAAGACCAGCGCCTTGGACAGCAGTACGGGCACCCGGCGCGGCACGGCCGACAGCGACGCCCGGATCATCCCGGTGCTGTACTCCCCCGTGATCATCAGGACGCCGAGCACGCCGACGGCGAGCTGGGCCAGGAAGACGCCGCGCAGGCTCATCTGCACCGGGTCGAAGTCGGGCCCCACCCCGCCGTGAGCAGCGATGTCGTGCCCGCGCAGGGCGGAGAACAGGATGCCGAGACCGATGGCGACCACCAGGGCCGCGCCGAAGCTGAACCAGGTGGAGCGCAGCGACCGGAACTTGATCCACTCCGAGACGATCACCCGCCGGCCGCTGAGCCCCGGCACTGTCTCGACGACGGCACCCGTCATGACAGGCTCCCCACCGGCACGCGATATTCGAGCGAGTCCCGGGTGATCTCCATGAATGCTTCCTCCAAGGACGCGTGTTGCGGTGTCAGTTCGATCAGCGCGATGCCGGCCTGAGCGGCGACGCGGCCGACGGCAGCGCTGGTGAGCCCGACGACGTGGAGCAGCTCGTGATCGGTGGACGTCACGCTCACCCCGTCGGCGAGCAGCAGGTCGCGCAGCCGGGCGGCCTCCTCCGTCCGCACCGCCACGGCCCCGCGTGAGGCACTGCGGGTCAGCTCGGTCACCCCGATGTCCGCGATCAGCCGACCCTGGCCCACCACGATGAGGTGCGAGGCGGTCAGCGCCATCTCGCTCATCAGGTGCGAGGAGACGAAGACGGTGCGGCCCTCGGCGGCCAGCCGCTTGAGAAGGTTGCGGATCCAGAGGATGCCGTCGGGATCGAGCCCGTTGACCGGCTCGTCGAGGATCAGGGTGTGCGGGTCGCCGAGCAGCGCGGACGCGATCCCGAGCCGCTGCCCCATGCCGAGCGAGAAGCCGCCGGCGCGCTTGCCGGCCACGGTCGGCAGGCCGACCAGGTCGATGACCTCGTCCACCCGGCGGCGAGGTATGCCGTTGGTGGCGGCCAGTGCGAGCAGGTGATTGCGCGCCGACCGGCCGGTGTGGATCGCGCGAGCCTCCAGCAGCGCGCCCACCTCGCGCAGCGGGGCGCGGTGCTCGACGTAGGGACGCCCGTTGACCCGTGCCGTGCCGGCGGTCGGCCGGTCGAGCCCGAGCAGCATTCGCATCGTCGTCGACTTCCCTGCGCCGTTGGGCCCGAGAAAACCGGTGACGATTCCGGGCCGCACCGTGAAGGTCAGGTCGTCGACGGCGAGCTTGTCCCCGAACCGCTTCGTCAGACCAACCGCTTCGATCATGTGCACGCCTCTCCTCGGATTGCTGCTTCTCGAACGGTAGGAGGCCGATACCGCTCGCCGCGCCCGCCGCAAGGATGAAATCGATCTACATCGCGCGACTGACCCGGCGTCGCCGATCAGGAAATGGTGCAACGCACCCCTAGCGGGCATAGTGATCATCTCTGTACATTCCGAATGCCGCCGCCACGACCACGCGACGACGGCAGGCCGAATCCCTACACCCACCCGGGAGAAGTGCATGTCCAATCGCTCCACGAGAGCCCGCCGCGGGCTGTCCGCCCTGGCGGTAGCAGCCCTGAGCACCGGTGTCCTCATGGCACCGAACGCGGCCGACGCAGCGCCGGCAACCGCCCGGCACGCCTATCCGGGCTCGGTCCCGAGCTTCGTCTCGGCCCGCGCCGACGTCGGGCCGACCGCGGACACCACCGTCGAGGGCGAGGTGTACCTGCCACTTCGGGACGAGGCCGGCGCGCAGAACCTGGCGACCGCCGTCTCGACACCGGGCAACGCCAAGTACGGCAAGTTCCTCAGCCCGGCCAAGTGGATCGCGAAGTATGCACCGTCGCAGTCCGACTTCAACGCGGTGAAGAAGTACCTGAAGAACAGCGGTCAGACCATCTTCGCCACACCGGCCAGCCGGGAGTACATCGTCTTCCGCGGGCCGGCCGCGAGCACCCCGGCCGCGTTCGGCACGACACTGCACGACTACCGGGTCGGCAGCAAGCTCGTCTCCGCTCCGTCCGGCGCACCGACCCTGCCCGCCTCGATCGCCGCCAAGGTGAGCGCGATCAGCCTGGGCAACAGCCGCGCGGCACTGACCACTCCGAGCAACGTCCAACTCGGGACCGGCACCGGGGCAGCAGCCGCGCCCCGGGCAACACCGAAGGCCGCCTCCGCGCCGGCCTGCTCGAGCTACTTCGGGCAGAACAGCGGAACCCTGCCGACGGCTTACGGGCGAACGTCGTTCCCGACCGCGATCTGCGGCTACCTGCCCGGCCAGCTGCGCTCGGCTGGTGACGTGAACAAGCAGATCAACTCGGGTCACGACGGCACCGGGCAGACCATCGCCATCGTCGATGCCTACGCGTCGCCGACGATCGTGCAGGACACGAACGACTACATGCGCGCCGTCGGCTCGCCGCTGCTGACCCGGTTCCGGCAGATCGCGCCCGGACCGGCGGACTTCCAGGACCAGGCACTGTGCCAGCAGCCGTCGGGGTGGCAGGCCGAGGAGTCGATCGACGTCCAGTCGGCACACTCCATCGCCCCCGGCGCGAACATCCTCTACGTCGGCGGCTTCAACTGCGGCGGCGGCCTGGACATCGCGCTGTCGAAGATCGTCGACCGCGGACTGGCCGACATCGTCAGCAACAGCTACGGCGACCAGGGCGAGGGGGTACCGGACGACGTCGTGCGCGGCGAGCAGAACATCCACATCCAGGCGGCCGGCGAGGGCATCGGCCTGTACTTCTCCAGCGGAGACAGCGGCGACGAGAGCGTGAACCTGGGCTACACGTCGCCGGACTTCCCCGCGTCCTCGCCGTTCGTCACCGCCGTCGGCGGCACCAGCGAGGCCATCGCTGCGAACGGCCGCTACCAGTTCGAGACCGGCTGGGGCGACATCCTGGACCAGGTCGCGAACAATCAGTACGCCGCGGCACTTCCGGGCAACCTCTACGGCGGCGGTGCCGGCGGCGGCGTCAGTGCGCTGTTCGCCCAGCCCGCGTACCAGCAGGGCGTCGTACCGGACGCACTGGCGACATCGGTGGACGGGACGCCGTCGCGCGTCGTCCCTGACATCGCCGACCTGGCCGACCCGTACACCGGATTCCAGATCGCGCTGCGTCCGATCATCGACGACACGACGCTGCAGACCGGCCCGTTCGAGTACGAGACGTACGGCGGCACCAGCCTGGCCTCGCCGATCGCGGCCGCCAAGATGGCACTCGTGCAGGACGCGACCGGATCGAGGGTCGGCTTCGCGAACCCCGCGCTGTACCAGGCGTCGACGGACAGGCCGGCAGCGTTCCACGACGTGGTGACACCGGCCTCGCCCGTGGCCCTGTACTACCGATCGGCGCGTTCGGGGAACCTGTACCTGAACACGCTGAACCAGGGCCTGTCACTGACGACGGCGCAGGGCTATGACGACATCACCGGGGTCGGCAGCCTGATCGTGCCGACACTGGCGAGCTACCTCGGCTCCCACGCCGGGTAGCCCGGCCGGCCTCGGTGGTCGAGGGGCGTCGCTGCGCCCTCTCGACCACCGGCCGGGTCGCGATCGTCGGGCAGAATCAAGGCGATGAGTACCGATCGTGACCGGGATGAGAGCGGGCGCGCGCGCAACGCTCGCCCGCGCGACGGCCTCGGCCGTCCCCTCCCGCACGGCGCGCAGGGCGTAGAGCGGCAGCCCGAGGGCATCGCGCGTACGCCGGCCGCAGCGCTCGCCGAAGCGCAGCGACTGTTCGACGCCGGCCGCCCGTTCCACGCGCACGAGGTCCTCGAGGACGCGTGGAAGTCCGCACCGCCGGCCGAGCGCAACCTGTGGCAGGGGCTGGCGCAACTGGCCGTCGGTGTCACGCACGCGGCGCGCGGAAACCCCACCGGTGCGACTGCGCTGCTGCGCCGGGGCAGCGAGAACATCGCGCCGTACGAGGACGATCCGCCCCATCGGATCGACGTCGAGGGCCTGCTGCTCTGGGCCGGCGGCGACGGGCTCCCCGCGCGCCCACCCCAACTGACCGCATGAACACCCGTCCCGGCGCGCTATAGCGC
>JBOGDQ010000288.1:0-6753 GCA_050742975.1 Jatrophihabitantaceae bacterium | reverse complement strand
CTTTGCCTGGCTCGATGCCGCGGTACGGCGGCACGCCGAGGTGGAGCTTGGGCTGCGCGCGCTTGCGGCGCTGCTTGCGACCCTCGGGGGCGCGGACTATCCACCGCGGTTGGAGCGGCTCGAGCGGCTTTATCAAGCGGTGCGTGAGAATGACCTCGGGGGCGGTCGTACCCTCGGAGGCTGCCAGTTGATCCCCGAACGAGCGGGCGTGCTCGTTTGCAGGGAGCCGGCAGAGACCGCCGGGCCCGTCGGCATGACCCCCGCGAAAGCCGTCCTCTGGGATGGCCGGTTCCGTGTCGAGGCGGCAACCTCCTGTCCCGCCGGCGTGACGGTGGGGGCGCTGGGGTCCGACCGCGCTGCGCTTTCGCCGGACGCCTTGCGCCGGCTCAGGCTGCTGCCCGGCGCTGTCCGGTCGAGCCTTCCCGCCTTGCGCGATCCCCAGGGTTTGGCCGAGGTTCCTATCCTTGGCTGGGCGCGAGAGGCTGCGCGATCCCTGGGCATTGCACAAATCACATTCCGGCCATCGCGCAGCCTTGGTCCGTTAGGCTTTACAGTTGTTTAATCCGGAGCACATCTTATCTTCAGGTGATGGCTGCGGTCGCGCCGCCTTCGGGGTGTGGTAGGATGCCGGAGGAACGGGCTGCATGCCTTTGAAAGGCTTCGATCTGTGAACAGTTTTGGTAAGAATCTCGCGCTCTGGATCATCATCGTCCTGCTGGTGATGCTCCTGTTCAACCTGTTCCAGAACACGAAGAGCGGCAGCGGCCAGCAGGAGGTGTTGTACAGCGACTTCCTGAATGACGTGACCCATCATCAGATCACGTCGGTCCGCATCCAAGGCAATACGATCTCGGGTACGCGAACCGGCGGCACGCCTTTCACGACCTATGCGCCGAGCGGCGATCCCGATCTGATGAAGACGCTGCACGACAACAACGTGCAGATCAAAGTTTCGCCCTCCGAGGAGAATGTACCGTCCCTGTTCGGCATGCTGATCTCCTGGTTCCCGGGCCTACTGCTGATCGGCGTCTGGATTTTCTTCATGCGCCAGATGCAGGGCGGCGGCGGGCGCGCCATGGGCTTCGGCAAGAGCCGCGCGCGGCTGCTGACGGAGAAAGTCGGCCGTGTAACCTTCGACGACGTCGCGGGCATCGACGAGGCGAAGGCCGAGCTCGAGGAGATCGTCGAATACCTGAAGGATCCGCAGAAATTCCAGCGGCTGGGCGGCAAGATTCCGAAAGGCGTCCTGCTCGTCGGACCGCCCGGTACCGGCAAGACCTTGCTCGCGCGCGCGATCGCCGGCGAGGCGAACGTGCCGTTTTTCACGATCTCCGGCTCCGACTTCGTCGAGATGTTCGTCGGCGTCGGCGCCTCGCGGGTGCGCGACCTATTCACCCAGGCCAAGGAGAACGCGCCGTCGATCATCTTCGTCGACGAGATCGACGCGGTCGGCCGCCATCGCGGCGCCGGCATGGGCGGCGGCCACGACGAGCGCGAGCCGACGCTGAACCAGCTGCTCGTCGAGATGGACGGCTTCGACGTCAAGGGCGGGGTCATCCTGATCGCCGCCACCAACCGTCCCGACATCCTGGATCCCGCGCTGCTGCGTCCCGGTCGCTTCGACCGGCAGATCGCGGTCGGTCCGCCGGACGTCCTGGGCCGCGAGGCCGTGCTCAAGGTGCACGCGAAGGGCAAGCCGTTCGCGGCCGACGTCGATCTCGGCATCATCGCGCGCCGCACGCCGGGCTTCACCGGCGCCGACCTGGCCAACGTCATCAACGAGGCTGCCCTGCTGACTGCGCGCAACAACGGGCGGCTGATCACCACGCAGGCCCTCGAGGAGTCGATCGACCGCGTCATCGCCGGCCCGGAGCGCAAGACGCGGGCGATGAGCGACAAGGAGAAGCGCGTCACCGCTTACCACGAGGCCGGGCACGCGCTCACCGCGTGGGCGATGCCGAACCTCGATCCGGTGCACAAGGTGACGATCCTGCCGCGCGGCCGCTCGCTCGGGCACACGCTGGTGCTGCCGCTCGAGGATCGCTACCAGCAGACGCGCGCCGAGATCCTCGACCAGCTCGTCTACGCGCTCGGCGGGCGCGCGGCCGAGGAGCTGGTGTTCCACGAGCCGACGACCGGCGCGTCCGACGACATCGAGAAGGCCAGCAAGATGGCCCGCGCGATGGTCACCGAGTCCGGGATGAGCGCCAAGCTCGGCGCCGTCAAGTACGGCACCGGGGACGCCGAGCCGTTCATGGGCCGCGACTACGGCCACCAGCGCGACTACTCCGAGGACGTCGCCGCCGACATCGACTCCGAGGTGCGCGGCCTGATCGAGGGCGCGCACGACGAGGCGTGGGAGATCCTGGTCCAGTACCGGGACATCCTGGACGCGATGGTGCTTGAGCTGGCCGAGAAGGAGACGCTGGCCAAGGACGACCTGGAGCGGATCCTCGCCCCTGTCCGCAAGCGGCCGCCGCACAACAGCTTCGCCGGCTTCGGCAAGCGCACGCCGAGCGACAAGCCCCCGATCGAGATCCCGCCGTCGCTGCGCAAGTCGCCGAACGGCGCCAACGCCAACGGGACGAACGGCGCGCAGCCGGGCGTGTTCCCGAACCCGGCCCCTCCCGCGCCGCCGCCGGGCGTGTTCGGGCCGGCCGGCCCGCCCGGGCCGCCGTACGGCGGGTACCCGCCGCCCAGCGGCACGTCCTAAGCCAGTGAGCGACCTGGTCCCCAAGGGGCAGGTGGACCTGCCGCGCGCGGAAGCTGCCGTCCGCGAGCTGCTGATCGCCGTCGGCGAGGACCCGGATCGCGAGGGCCTGCGGGCCACTCCAGCCCGGGTGGCCCGCGCGTACGAGGAGATCTTCGGCGGGCTCTTCGTCGACCCCGACGAGGTGCTCGAGACGACGTTCGACGAAGACCACGACGAGCTGGTGCTGGTGAAGGACATCCCGGTGTACTCGACCTGCGAGCACCACCTCGTCACGTGGCACGGCTCGGCGGCGGTCGGCTACATACCCGGCGACGACGGTCGGATCACCGGGCTGTCCAAGCTGGCCAGGGTGGTCGATCTGTACGCGCGGCGGCCGCAGGTTCAGGAGCGGCTGACGTCGCAGGTCGCCGACGCGGTGATGGCCCGACTCGAACCGCGCGGCGTGATCGTCGTCGTGGAGGCCGAGCACCTCTGCATGGCCATGCGGGGCGTGCGCAAGCCGGGCTCGCGCACGATGACCTCCGCGGTGCGCGGCATCTTCAAGGAGGACCAGCGCACCCGCGCCGAGGCCCTCAGTCTGATCCTGCGATGAGCACAACGCGATGAGCGCTCGCGCGAAGAGACTCGGCGCGCCGAGGGTGCCGCGCGCCGAGAGTGCGGCCCGGAGGGTTGCACCCGAGGTGCGCCTGCCGATGAATGAGGACCGGATCTCGATCGTGGGCGTCCTGAACGTGACGCCGGACTCGTTCTCCGACGGCGGGCGGTACACCTCGCTCGAGGACGCGCTGGCGCACGCGCGCGACATGCGCGAAGAGGGCGCCGATCTCATCGACGTCGGCGGCGAGTCGACCCGGCCCGGTGCACAGCGCATCGACGCCGAGGAGGAGTCGCGCCGCGTGCTCCCGGTGATCAAGGAGCTGGCGGCCGAGGGGCTCACGCTCAGCGTCGACACCTATCGCGCGTCGGTAGCGGCGGCTGCGCTGGACGCCGGCGCAACCGTGGTGAACGACGTGTCCGGCGGGCTAGGCGACCCGGACATGGCGCGCGTGGTCCGCGACGCCGGCTGCCCGTGGATCCTGATGCACTGGCGCGGGCACAGCGCGTCCATGCAGCAGCTGGCGCACTACGACGATGTGGTCGCCGAGGTGCTGCGTGAGCTGTCCGCCCGGGTGGACGACGCGGTGGCGGCCGGCGTCGACCGTTGCGCGCTGGTCGTCGATCCCGGACTCGGCTTCGCCAAGACGGCCGCGCACAACTGGGCACTGCTGGCCGCGCTCGACTCGTTCGTGGCGCTTGGCCTGCCGGTCCTGGTCGCATCTTCGCGCAAGTCCTTCCTGGGCGCGCTGCTGGCCGGTCCGGACGGTGTGCCGCGCCCGGTGGGCGAGCGCGAGGACGCGACGACCGCGCTCACTGCATATTCGGCGCTGCACGGTGTCTGGGGGGTGCGCGTGCACGACGTACGCCCGTCCGCCGACGCCGCGCTGGCCATCGCGGCCTTGACGAACGCGTCCGCCACCCGCGGGTTTGCACCCGCAATCGGCTCAGGCGGGGCCAGTAGAGCGCCGGATACAGGTGCAAACCGATGACGGCGGACCGGATCTCGCTGACCGGGCTGCGAGTGCGCGGCCACCACGGCGTGTTCGACTTCGAGCGGCGCGACGGCCAGGACTTCGTAGTCGACGTCGTGCTGGAGCTGGACACCGGCGTGGCCGCGGCATCGGACGAGCTGGCCGACACCGTCGACTACGGCGCGCTGGCGCAGCGGCTGGCCGCGGTCGTCGAGGGCGAGCCGGTGAACCTGCTGGAGCGGCTCGTCGCCCGGCTGGCCGACGCGTGCCTGCAGGACAGCCGGGTCAGCGCCACGACCGTCACCGTGCACAAGCCACAGGCGCCGATCCCGCTCGCGTTCGGCGACGTCGCCGTCACGATCAGGCGCCAGCGGCCTTGAGCACCTGCGTCTATTCCGTCGGTTCCAACCAGGGCGACCGGTTGGCGCAGCTGCAGTGCGCGCTCGACTCGGTGCGCCCGTGGCTGGCTGCCGTGTCGCCGGTGTACCAGACGCCGCCGTGGGGACCGGTCCCGCAGGAGGACTACCTCAACGCCGTCGTCGTGGTCGCCGATCCGTCCGCCTCGCCGCAGGCCTGGCTCGAGCGCGCCCAGCAGGCCGAGCAGCGGGCCGGCCGTACACGCGACGTGCGCTGGGGACCGCGGACGCTGGACGTGGACGTGGTGGACGTCGACGGGCTGGTCAGCGCAGATCCGGTGCTGACGCTGCCCCATCCGCGTGCGGCCGAGCGTGCGTTCGTCCTCGTGCCGTGGCTAGACGTGCAGCCGGGTGCCGAGCTAGGCGGACAGGCGGTGGCCGGGCTGCTGGCCGCGCTGCCGCCGGACGAGGTGGCCGCGATCCGCCCGCGTCCGGACCTGGAGCTGCGATGAGCACTCCTCCACCGCGGCTGCGGAGCACGGGTCCGGTGGACCTCGCGGTCCCGTTCATCGTCATCGGCGTCGCCGCGTACGTGCTGCTGCGCGTGACGTGGGCGTCACTGCCGCCGCTGGGCTGGTTGGCGCCGGCGCCGCTGGCCGTGCTCGCGGTGGCCGAGATCGTCGCGGCGCGTCGCGTGCGCGCGGCCGTGCGTCATGACCCGGATGCGAGGCCGATGGCCGCTATCGTCATCGCCCGCTGCGTCGCGCTGGGAAAGGCGTCCTCGCTGGTCGGCGCGGGGGTTGCCGGCGCCGCCGTCGCCCTGCTCGCCCGGCTGCTGCCCGACTCGGGAACGGTCAGCGCTGCGGCGCACGACGCGCGGGTCTCGGCGCTGCTGCTCGGGTCCGCTGTGCTCGCGGTGGTCGGCGGCCTGCTGCTGGAACGGGCCGGCATCGATCCGAACAACGACGAGCGCAACCCGGGGGACCGCGGCCGGTAGCGCGCTCTGTGCCCTGGCGGGCACCTTGCGACACCCGTCTAAGCTGGTGCGGTGCCATCCCCTCCCGTCGGCAGAGAAGGCTCCCACGCCCGAAGGAATTCGGTACTGCGTGGCCTGGGCTTCTCGCTCGCGGTGATCCTGGGTGCCGTCGCGGTGTGGTTGATCGCCACCAGCACGACGTCCCCCAAGCGGATCGAGATCGGGGTGCTGCTCGGGCTGTGGGGGCTGCTGCTGGGCGCGTTCTCCGTGTTCGGCACGCGCCACCCGTCCCGCGCAGAAGCCGGCGCAGCGGCCGGCCAGGAGCTGGCGGCACGCGGCGGGTCCGAACTCGAGCGGGCCGATGACGCCGCCGCCCGCCGGCATTTCGAGGCGCGCCTGGAGCACATGCTGCGCCGCGAGCTGCAAGCCTCGATGTCCCGCGAGATGTCTGCCTTGCGGGACGAGGTCTCCTCGCTGCGTACCGAGCTGCTGGACAAGGTCGGCGGCCAGCTGCGGCTCGAACGGATCGAGACCACCCGCGTGATCGGTTCGGACATCGAAGCGATCAAGCGCGAGGTCAACCAGCTCAAGGGCGCCCGCCTGTTCGGCGAGCCCGGGCACTCGTCGGCGCCGGTCACCCGCATCACGTCCTCCCACGTGCTCGAGACCCAGTCCCACTCGGTCCAGTCGGTCCAATCCGTCCAGACGGCGCAGTCCTCGCAGTCGTCGCAGTCGTCGTCGGGCTCCGATCGGCTCGCCTCGACGGTGCGCCCGTTCGTCCAGGCGCGGATCCTCCCGCCCGAGCCGCCGGAACACCCTGAGCCGCATGAGTCACCGGTACAGCGCGGGCTGGACGTCGACCGCGGGCCGGACGTCGAGGACGCGGTCGTGATCGACGAGCCTGCGTCCGCCGAGGTGCCGGCGCGGCCCGGACGGGAGCCCGCGCCGCCCACGATGGCTGAGCCCCCGGTGCCGCCGGTGCCGCCGGTCCAGGCCCAGCCGGCCAAGCCCGAGCCGTTCGTCCAACCGGCGCCGTTCCTGCCGCCGGCGCAAGCAACACCGCCAGCTCCCTCTCGGGCCGCGCCAGTCGAGCCGGCCGAGCCCGCCGCGCCGGCCGCGCCAGCCGCGTCAGCCGAGCCG
>JBOGDQ010000287.1:0-2693 GCA_050742975.1 Jatrophihabitantaceae bacterium | reverse complement strand
GGTCAGCACCGCCCCGGACTCGGACGCGAAGGACGCCGCCGACGCCGTGACGGCCGTGGCCGAGGGCTACCGCGAGTGGGCCGATCGCAGCCCCGAGGCCCGCGCCGGGGTGCTCGAGCGGGCGGCCGACATCCTCACCGCGCAGGCCGACGAGATCGCGCGCGAGCTGGTCCGCGAGGAGGGCAAGACGCTGGCGGAGGCTCTGAACGAGACCCGCCGCACCCCGTCCAACCTGCGCCTGTACGCCGGCGAGGCGATCCGGCTGAGCGGCCAGAACCTCGCCACCGGCGACCACAACCTGGTGTACACCGCGCGCCAGCCGGTCGGCGTGGTCGTCGCGATCACGCCGTGGAACTTCCCGCTCAACATCCCCTCGCGCAAGCTCGGCCCGGCGCTCGCAGCGGGCAATGGCGTCGTGTTCAAGCCCAGCGAGATCACCCCGCTCACCGGCCAGCGACTCGTCGAGGCGCTGCTGGCCGCCGGCCTGCCCACCGGCGCCATCGCGCTGGTGCACGGAGGCGCCGAGGTCGGTACCGCGCTCGTGTCGGACCGGCGGGTGGGCGCGGTGACGTTCACCGGCTCGACCGGGGTCGGCCGGGCGATCTACGCGGCGATGGACCCGAGCCGGCGCAGCCAGCTGGAGATGGGTGGCAAGAACCCGGCCGTCGTCCTGGCCGACGCCGACCTGGACCGCGCGGCGGACCTCGTCGCGCGCGGCGCGTTCGGGCTCACCGGTCAGGCCTGCACCGGGACCAGCCGGCTGATCGTCCAGGACTCGGTACATGACGAGCTGGTGGAGCGCATCGCGGCGATCGCGCGAGCCAAACGCGTCGGCCCCGGCCTGGAGGCGGGCGTCGACTGTGGGCCGCTCGCGACGCAGGCGCAGCTGGTCAAGGTCCGGGACCATGTCGCCTCGGCGGAGGCGGCCGGGTCGCGGATGGCCGCCGGTGACGAGCCGCTGCCGGACGGCCTCGAACACGGCCGGTTCGTCCGGCCCACGATCCTGACCGAGGTGGACCGCGCGTCGCGGCTGGCGCAGGAGGAGGTCTTCGGGCCGGTTCTCGCCGTCCTGCGTGTCGGCTCCTTCGACGAGGCGATCGAGGTCGCGAACGACACGGAGTACGGGCTGTCCGCCAGCATCGTCACGCGCGATATCGAGCGGGCCCTCACGTTCGCGCGGCGCGTCGAGAGCGGCGTGGTGAAGATCAATCAGCCGACCACCGGGGTGGCGAGCAACGCCCCGTTCGGCGGCATCAAGAACTCCAGCACGCAGACGTTCAAGGAGCAGGCAGGCCAGACGATGATGCACTTCTACACCGTCGACAAGACGATCTACCTCGGTTCATGAGCACTGACACCCCACCGGCTCCGAGCGAGGAGATCGAGTTCATCCGCATCGCCCGCTCCGGCCAGATACCCGACGGCTACGTCCGGCGCTTCTTCGCGCGCGAGCTCGAGCTGTGCGTCGCGCGCTTCAAGGGGGTCGCGTACGCGACGTCGAACTACTGCACCCACCTGGACTGCCTGCTGTCCTCCGGCAAGCTCGTCGACGACGGCATCGGCTGTTCGTGCCACGGCAGCGTCTTCGACCTCGACACCGGCGAGGCGATCTACCCGCCTGCCACCCGGGCGATCCGGACCTACCCGGTCAAGGAGCAGGACGGTGAGGTGTTCGTCGGCCTGACCGACGCCGACGTCTCCGCCGGTGGGCCCCGGCGTCGCGGGCTGGACCGGTAGGAGGCCGCCGTGCGCGACACGATCGAGCCGCCCCGCAACGCGGTGCTGTCGGGCGAGCATCTGGTCGCGTCGAGTCATCCTGCGGTGAGCGCGACCGGGCACCGCGTGCTCGCCGGTGGCGGGACGGCGATCGACGCCACGCTGGCCATGGCGGCGCTGAGCTGGCTCGCCCTGCCCGGGCAGTGCGGCGTGGGCGGCGACGCGTTCGCCGTAGTGCGGGAACCGGACGGCCGGGTGTGGACCGTCGGGGGAAGCGGCTTCGGCCCGGACGGCGGCGACCCGTCCTTCTATCGCGAGCGGGGCTGCAAGTCCCTTCCGCTGACCGGTGGGCTCGCCGTCGCCGCGCCCGGAGCGATCGGTGCGATGGCCGCCCTGCACGCCCGCGGCGCCACACGCGCGGTGGACGAGCTGTGGGCGCCGGCCATCACCGCCGCCGAGCGCGGTCTGCCGTGTACTGCCAAGACGCGGGCCGACATCCTCGACCACGAGATCGCGCTGCGTCAGGACGAGGGCACGTACGACATGTTCCTGCGCGACGGCCGCGCGCCCCAGATCGGAGAGCGGCTGCCCCAGCCCGAGCTGGCCCGCTCGCTGCGACTGCTCGCCCGCGACCCGGCCGCGCTGTACGCAGGCGAGCTCGCCGATCGCGCGGTCGCCGCACTCGTCGAGGGCGGCGCGCCGTTCAGCGGCGCGGAGTGGCAGGCCTCGGGCACCCCGCTGGTCGAGCCGGCGATCACCGGCGACTTCGGCGAGTTCGTGATCCACCAGACGCCGCTGCCGACCCCGGGCTGGATGGTGCTGCAGCAGGCCGCGCTCTGCGACCGCTCGCTGGCCGAGCTGCCGTGGCTGTCCGCCGCGGCCGTCGACCTGATGGCCGGTGCCGCCCGGCAGGCGTTCGCGGATCGGTTCGCGCGATGCGGCAGCGATACAGCGACCTGGGCGGCGCTGCTGGACCC
>JBOGDQ010000286.1:0-6887 GCA_050742975.1 Jatrophihabitantaceae bacterium | reverse complement strand
GGCACAACCTGCGAGCGGTTCGCCTGTCTGGGTGCCGGTCTTCGATCGAAGCGGCTGGGCGGCTGTGCGGCCCGGCTGCCACTACCGAGGACCGGCGTCCTCCGGGTGGGAACAGCGTCGCGGGTGGCACGCATGCGCATCCCGGCGATGGATATTCGGTTGTCGTGCGCGACGCCGGAGCGACCCGGCGCGTTTGGCTACCGGCGAAGCCCGAGCCGTTCGATGATCGACCGGTAGCGGTTGATGTCGGTCTTGGCCAGGTAGTTGAGCAACCTGCGACGCTGGCCGACGAGCAGCAGCAGGCCGCGCCGGCTGTGGTGGTCGTGCTTGTGGAACTTCAGGTGCTCGGTCAGGTCGCTGATGCGCCTGCTCAGCATCGCGACCTGAACCTCCGCGGAGCCGCTGTCCGATTCGTTCGCGCCGTACTCGGTGATGATCTGCTTCTTGACGTCGCTTGCCAGTGGCACGGACGACTCCCTTGGTGTCGGTGCAGGGCGCCCCACCGGTCTTGGTCACGATGGGAATCGAACGCACGCTGCGCGGGGCCCGTGAAGGAAGGCCCGCAGCCAGGCTACCAGTGCGAGCTCGGCACGGACGAATCGCCGGTGCAGGCGAATCGCCGGCTCAGGCCGGGAACAGCTTCGCCTCGGTGATCCCCGCTCCAGCAGCCGCAGCATGTCCGACGGCGTCGCCGTGCCGGCCAGGAACGGCAGGCCGCTGTCCTGCAGCGCGTCCAACAGCCGGTCGGTCGCACCAGGGCTGACCAGGAACCGCGATCCCGCGTCGACGGCCCGCTTGACCTGGTCGACCGTGCATACAGTGCCGGCGCCGACCACCATCTCGGGGACGCTGTCGACGACGGTACGGATGCAGTCCAGGGCGGCGTCCGAGCGCAGCGTGACCTCGATGACCGGGATGCCACCGGCGACCAGCGCCCGCGCGACGGGCACGGCGTCGTCGGCGTTCTCCAGCACGCTCACCGGGATCACCGGGCTGATGTCCAGGACGTTCATGCGCTGAGCTCCTCGTTCTCGATCACGTTTTCCCCGCTGGGCGTCGGTTCGGGTGCCCCCAACCGGCCCGGTGCTCGAAGGGATCCGCACGGCGCTGTGCTTCGGGCAGTTCGCCTCCCGCCTTCGTCGGCGGGCGCGTCAGGTCATCAGCTCCCGAGTCCGGGCGACGTCGGCCCGCATCTGCCGCACCAGCGACTCGACCCCGTCGAACTTCTCCATGCCCCGCAGCCGCTCGGCGAACTCGACGCCGATCGCCTGCCCGTACAGGTCGCCGTCGAAGTCCAGGACATACGCCTCGACCCGGCGCTGGCGCACTTCGAACGTCGGGTTCGTGCCGACCGAGATCGCCGCGGTGCCCAGCGGTTCGCCCGGAACCGTGCGGCCCCACTCGTCAAGGCGCCACACCCGGCCGGCGTAGACACCGTCGGCCGGCACCGCGGCCCACGCATCGGTCCGCAGGTTCGCCGTCGGGAAGCCCAGGTCGCGACCACGCTGATCGCCGCGCTCGACGACTCCGTCCAGCCGGTGCGGGCGCCCCAACGCCGCGCTCGCCGCGCTCATGTCCCCTGCCTGGACGCAGGTGCGGACGTAGGTCGCCGACAGCGGGGTGTCCCCGTCCCGCAGCAGCGGCGTCCCCTGCGCGGTGAAGCCGAACCTCTGGCCGAGGCGCTGCAGCAGCGCGACGTCGCCGGCCGCCTTGTGCCAGAAGCGGAAGTTCTCGCCGACGATCACGCCGACCGCGTGCAGACGCTCCACGAGCGCGTGATGGGCGAACTGGTCCGGCGGCAGCTTGGAGAACTCCAGCGTGAACGGCAGCGCGCAGAACACCTCGACGCCGAGCTCCTCGACCAGCTCGGCGCGCCGCACGATCGTGGTCAGCACCGGCGGATGACTGCCCGGTCGGACCACCTCTGACGGGTGCGGGACGAAGGTCATGAGGACACTCGGGACGCCGCGCCGCCGCGCCTGCTCTACCGCCTGCCCGATGATCTCGGCGTGGCCGCGGTGCACCCCGTCGAAGACTCCGATGGTGACCACACTGTGGCCCCATCCGGTCGGGACGGCGTCCAGTCCATGCCAGCGCTGCACGTCGAGTGAGCCTACTGGTGCACGCGCTGCGCCGGACTCAGCCGGCGGGAGTGAATACGAGCACGGGCCGGGCGCGGCCGTCGCTCTCGGCGAGCAGCGCGATCACCGTGCCGTCCGCGGTGAACGCGCCGTGCGTGCCCATGACGCCGGTCGGTTCGAGCGAACGACCGAAGGACAGCGCGCGCGCCTCGTCCTCGGAGACGTCCCGCGCCGGCATGGCCGTTCGCACCGCGTCGGCAAGGGGCAGGGTGACCGGATCGTCCAGCGCTGCGAGCTCGTCCAGGGTCTTGGCAACCTCGAGGCCGAACGGGCCGACCCTGGTCCGACGCAGTGCGGTCAGGTGTCCGCCTACCCCGATCGCGCTGCCGAGATCGCGGGCCAGCGCCCGGACGTAGGTGCCCGACGAGCACTGCACCTGGACGTCCACGTCCAGCAGGTCGGGCGCCGGGCGGGTGAACGCGCGCGCCTCGAACTGCGAGACGGTGACCGGGCGGGCCGCGAGTTCCACCGCTTCGCCGTCACGGACGCGCTGGTAGGCCCGCTGCCCGTCGACCTTGATCGCGGAGACGGCGGACGGACGCTGCTGGATCTCGCCGGTCAGCGGCAGCAACGCCGAGCGCACCTGCGCGTCGGTGACTTCGGCGGCGGACGACGCGGACACGACCTCACCCTCGGCGTCGTCGGTGACCGTCGCCTGGCCGAGCCGGATCGTCGCGGTGTACGCCTTGTCCGCGAGCACCAGGTGATGCAGCAGGCGGGTCGCCCTGTTCACGCCGAGGACGAGCACACCAGTCGCCATCGGGTCCAGCGTGCCCGCGTGACCGACCCGACGGGTGTGCGCGAGCCGGCGCATGCGGCCGACCACGTCGTGCGAGGTCCAGCCGGCCGGCTTGTCGACGATGACCAGACCGTCGATGCTCACTCGCCCACTCCCAGCACCAGCCACTTCGTCCCGCGGGTGCGCAGGAGCATGCCGATCAGCCGGACCAGGATGAAGGTCGTCAGCCCCGCCCAGACGCCGCCGATGCCCCAGTGCCAGTGCAGCGCCGCGATGTTGATCGGGGCGAAGAACAGCACGCCTGCGACGATCGTCAGGGTGCGCAGGAAGGCCACATCGCCCGCGCCGATGAGCACGCCGTCCAACGCGAACAGAATGCCCGCAGCCGGGAGCATCCCGACGAACCAGGGCCACAGTAGGTGCGCCTGCTGCTGCACGGCGGCCGACGACGTGAACGCCTGCGGGACGAGGAACCAGCCGGCGGCGTACAGCGCGCCGAAGGCGACCCCGGCCCACAGCCCCCAGCGGGCGACCTGCCAGGCCAGTCTGCGGGCGGCCACCGGATCCGAGGCACCGAGCGCGGCGCCGACAAGCGACTGCGCTGCGATCGCGAACGAGTCCAGGAGCAGCGCGGTGAACTCCCACAGCTGCAGGCCGATCTGGTGCGCGGCGATCTGCGCGGTCCCGATCCGCGAGGCCACCGCGGCAGCGGACAGGAACGCCACCTGGAACGCCGCCGCGCGCAGGATCAGGTCGCGCCCGACGAGGATCTGGGCCCGCATGATCGCGCGGTCCGGACGCAGGCCGCCCGCCGCGCGGTGCAGCGACCGTAGGAACAGCGCGCCGCCGACCGCCTGGGCGGCCACGTTCGCGATCGCGGACCCCTCCAGGCCCAGGCCGCCCGGGTAGACGAGCAGCGGCGAGGCCACCGCCGACAGCGCGTTGGCGGCAAGCACGATCCGCACCGGCTCGCGCGTGCGCTGCACGCCGCGCATCCACCCGTTGCCGGCCAGCACCACCAGCACACCGGGCATGCCGATGACCGCGATGCGGAACCACGACTCGGCTGCCGACTGGGTGGCCCCGCCGCCGCCGGCGAGCAGCCGGGTCATCGGCCCGGCGAGCGCCTCGCCCAGGCCGACCACGACGACGCCGATCCCGAGGGCCAGCCAGGACGCCTGCACGCCCTCGTTCACCGCTGCGTCGGGACGACCGGCGCCGAACCAGCGGGCCGCGCGCGCGGTGGTGCCGTACTCGACGAACGTCCCGACGACGGTGAGCAGGGCCATCAGCGCCGCCGCGATGCCCAGGCCGGCGAGCGGGACTGAGCCGAGATGGCCGACGACGGCGGTGTCGACAAGCAGGTAAAGCGGTTCGGCCGCCAGCACGACGAATGCGGACATCGCCAGCCCGAGCAGCCGCCTGGTGGCAGCCCGGGAGTCGTGCTCGGGCCGGGAATCGTGCTCCGGCGGCGCGTCCGAGGACGTCATGCCTCGAGATCGTCCCCGTCCGGCTCGCGGGGCTTGCGGTACGGGTCAGCATCACCGGCCGGACGGGCGTCCCGGCGCGCCTGCTCGACCCTCGCGTCCACCTGCGCGGCGACGGCGAGGACGTCCTCGATGTGCTTGGCCGTGTCCGGGATCGAGTCCAGGGCGAAGGTCAGCGTCGGCGTGAAGCGCACACCGGTCTGCCGACCCACCTCGCTGCGCAGCACGCCCTTGGCCGACTCCAGCGCCATGGCCGACTCGTCGTGCGCATCGCGGTCGCCGAACACCGTGTAGAAGATCGTCGCGTCATGCAGGTCACCGGTCAGCGTCACGTCGGTGATGGTGACCATGCCGAGGCGCGGATCTTTGACCTGCGTCTCGATGCCGGTGGCGACGATCTGCTTGATCCGCCCGGCCATCCGTCGAGCGCGTGCCTGGTCAGCCATCTGGCCCTCCTACGTCACGTCACGCGATCTTGTTGCGAGCCGGCCGCCGTGGCGACCGATCCGCAACAAGATCGGCGCAATGCCCTTACGTGCGCGGCTTCTCGCGCAGCTCGAACGTCTCGATGACGTCGTCGATCTTGATGTCGTTGTACGACCCCAGACCGATACCGCACTCGTACCCGTCGCGGACCTCGGTAGCGTCGTCCTTGAAGCGGCGCAACGACTCCACGGTCAGGTTGTCGGCGACGACGGTGCCGTCACGGACCAGGCGCGCCTTGCTGTTGCGCCGGATCAGACCGCTGCGGACGAGCGAGCCGGCGACGTTCCCGATCCGCGGCACCCGGAACACCTCGCGCACCTCGGCGGTACCGAGTTGCACCTCCTCGAACTCGGGCTTGAGCATGCCCTTGAGCGCAGCCTCGATCTCGTCGATGGCCTGGTAGATGACCGTGTAGTAGCGGATGTCGACGCCCTCGCGCTCGGCCGCCTCGCGCGCCTTGCCTTCCGGACGCACGTTGAAGCCGATGACGACCGCATCGGACGCGACCGCGAGGTTGATGTCGTTCTCAGTGATCGCGCCGACGCCGCGGCCAATCACGCGCAGCGACACCTCCGCCCGGTCCTCGCCGATGTCGATGTTCAGCAGCGAGTCCTCGAGCGCCTCGACCGAACCGGACACGTCGCCCTTGATGATCAGGTTGAGCGCCGAGACCTCGCCGGCGGCCAGCGCCTTGTCGAGGTCGTCCAGCGAGACCCGACGACGGCTGGAGGCCAGCTGCGCGTTCCGCTCGCGGGCCGAACGCCGGTCGGCGATCTGCCGCGCGATGCGGTCCTCCTCGACGACGAGGAAGGAGTCACCGGCCCCTGGCACGGACGTCAGGCCGAGTACCTGCACCGGACGGGCCGGGCCGGCCACCTCGACGGTGTCGCCGTTCTCGTCGAGCATGGCGCGGACCCGGCCGAACGCATCGCCGGCGACGATCGAGTCACCGACGTTCAGCGTGCCGCGCTGCACCAGCAGGGTGGCAACCGGACCACGGCCACGGTCGAGGCGAGCCTCGATGACAATGCCCTGCGCGTCCTGATCCGGGTTGGCGCGCAGGTCGAGCGAGGCGTCAGCGGTGAGCAGGATGCCTTCGAGCAGCCCGTCGATGTTGACGTCGTTGCGCGCGGAGACGTCCACGAACAGCGTGTCGCCTCCGTACTCCTCAGCGACCAGCCCGTACTCGGTCAGCTGCTGACGTACCTTGGCAGGGTTCGCGCCCTCCTTGTCGATCTTGTTGACCGCTACGACGACCGGCACGTCCGCGGCCTGCGCATGGTTGAGCGCCTCGATCGTCTGGGGCATCACGCCGTCGTCGGCCGCCACCACGAGGACCACGATGTCGGTGGTTGCCGCGCCGCGGGCACGCATGGCGGTGAACGCCTCGTGACCGGGGGTGTCGATGAACGTGATCGCCCGCTCGTCGCCGTCGTGCTCGACGTGCACCTGGTAGGCACCGATGTGCTGGGTGATGCCACCGGCCTCGCCCGCGATCACGTTGGTCTTGCGGATCGCGTCGAGCAGGCGGGTCTTGCCGTGGTCGACGTGGCCCATGACGGTCACGACCGGCGGACGGGCGATGAGGTCGTCCTCGACCCCCTCGTCGGCGCCGAAGGACAGATCGAAGGTCTCGAGCAGTTCGCGGTCCTCGTCCTCGGGGCTGACCACCTGCACGGTGTAGTTCAACTCGGCGCCGAGCAGTTGCAGGGTCTCCTCGTTGACCGACTGGGTCGCGGTGACCATCTCGCCGAGGTGGAAGAGCACGGTGACGAGAGCGGCCGGCTCGGCGTTGATCTTGTCGGCGAAGTCGGACAGCGACGCGCCACGCGGGAGCCGCAGAACCTCGCCGTTGCCGCGCGGGACCTGCACGCCGCCGAGCGACGGCGCGGACATGTTGTCGAACTCCTGGCGCCGCTGCTTCTTGCTCTTACGGCCGCGAGCGGGACCGCCGCCCTTGCGGCCGAAGGCACCGGCCGTGCTGGCGCCGCGGCCACCGCGGCCACCAGGCCCACCCGGACGGCCGCCGGGACC
>JBOGDQ010000285.1:0-17215 GCA_050742975.1 Jatrophihabitantaceae bacterium | reverse complement strand
TTCGACAGCGAGTATGTGCAGCAGTGGACGGCGTTCCTGAGCGACGAGCGCCTGCGGAAGGTGGCCGCGCACAACAACCTGCGGATCGGCTTCCTGCCGCATCCGAACATTCAGCCCGCGCTGGCCCAGATGGCGCTGCCCCCTGACGTCGAGGCACTGACGTTCGCCGGACAGGACGTGCAGCAGTTGATCGCCGACGCCGCGCTGATGGTGACCGACTACTCGTCGATGGCGTTCAACGCGGCCTACCTGGACCGGCCGGTCGTCTACTTCCAGTTCGACGCCGAACGGATGGGGGAGGGCGCCCACGTCGGCCGGCAGGGCTACTTCGACTACACCGACGACGGGTTCGGCCCGGTGACCGACACCGTGCACCGAACCGTCGACGAGCTGGTGGCGATCCTCACGACCGGGGACAGGCGGCCGGCCGTTGAGTACCAGCGGCGGATCGACGCCACCTTCACCCAGCGCGACGGCCGGTGCTGCGAGCGCACCACCGCGGCCATCGAGGACCTGACGCCGTATGCGCTCCCGGACGGACTGGTGGTGCGGGCAGTTCGTCGGCTGATGCGCCCATGGCGAGCCGGCCGCTCGTGAATACCGGCGAGAAGTCGCTGGTCTTCCACGTCGGTGCCGCGCCCACCGCGTCGTGGCGCCTGCAGCGATGTCTCGTGCGGAACGGGGAGTCTCTGCGCGCTGGCGGACTGCAGTACGTCGCCAACGACGTGCTGGCCGGCGGCATCGGCGCCCTGATCGAAGATCCCGAGCCTCTCGCGAGCGTGCTGGACCAGGCGCTGCACGCGCCGGAGCTCGAGGTACTCGTCGCATCGCAAGAGGGAACGCTCGGTCACCCGTTCGACCGCAGCGGCGGCGACGGCGGCGGACTGTTCGCCGATGCCGGCCCGGCGCTCGACGCGCTCGCCGAGCTGACGCGGTCCTACCGGCGCACGATCGTGCTGTCGGTCTGCCCGCAGCCGGAGTTCCTGGAGTCCTACTTCCGGCGGATGATCAACGCGGGCGACTGGGCCGCGTTCGACGCCTGGCTCGACGGGGTGGATCTCGATGAGCTGTCTTGGCTGCCCGTGCACGAAAAGCTGGTCGGCGCGTTCGGGGCTGACGACGTCCGGGTGATCGACTACCGGGACATCGAGCAGGACGAGGCGGGGTTCCTGCGAAACTTCTTCGCGCTTGTCGGCCGAGACCTGCCGATCACTGCGGTAGATCTACCCGAGTCGCGCCCGGGTCTGTCGGCGAAGGGCCTACGGGTCGCCCTGGCCGGCGCTCCCTACCTGACCGGGTCGGGGCAGCGCGGGCGGCTGCACGAGTTCGTACTGCGGAACTTCTCGGAGCTGGACTACCCGCGCCCGTCGCTGCTCTCGGGCGAGCGCCGGGCGGCGCTGAAGGACCGATACGGGGACGAGTACGAACGCCTGGTGGCGCATGGTGCTACGACAGACGGAGCCTGATGACCACCCACCGCCGCTTCGCCGGCCGCGCCGACCGAAGGGAGCAAACAGCCCAATGAGCGAGCCTGACCTGGTACTTCACGTCGGAGTGCCGCGGAGCGGGGCCGTCCTCCACCGTGCCTTGCTGCGGCTGCGTCCGCAGTTGCGCGCACATGCAGTGGCCTACGTCGGTGGGTCCGAGCTCGAGGGTCTGCCGCACGCGAATGGCTGGGACGGAGATGCGTGGCGTCGTCGCGGTGAAGCGGCCGCGTTCGCCGGTGAGCTGGCCGCACGCGTGGCCGCCGAACGAAGGCATGCCGCCGGCGTGCGGGGCCACCGGCCGGTGCGCGTGGTTCTCTCCAGCGACCGACTGCTGGGGTCCGGGGACATCGGCCTGCGGGATGCCCAGCAGCTCCGGCCGCACGCGGTCCTGGCGCTGTCCCACGTCGTCGAGGCGCTGTCCGCACGCCGGGTTCGCGTCATCCTGTACTCGCAGCGCCAGGACCGGCTGATGGAACTGGCCCACCTGCAGCGCGTCTATGCCGGCCAGAGCGCGGCGTTCGAGGACTATTACCCGTACCGTTTCGAGCCGGTGCTGGACTACAGGTCGCTCGTGGACCGGCTGCGCGCCGTCCCGCGGGTTTGCGAGGTGGCCGTGCGGCCGGTCGAACTGGCCGATGCCGGCGTCCACGCATTCGTCAACGACTTCCTGCGGGTGGTCGGGCTGGAGGACGTCCTGGATTTGTATCCGATCGGCGCCGATCTCCTGCCACATCCGGCGGTGTACTCGGCGCGGGGTGTCCAGCTTGCCCAGGCGATCAACCCGCTGATGGAGACCGCGGCCGAACTCGAGCTGGTGCGCGAGTTCCTGACGACCGACCACGCGGCCGGGGACTTCGGCACGACCGACCTGATCGAGCTGGACGCCCGCGAGCAGATCCTGGCAGCCTACGCTGACGGGAATCGCGAACTGTTCCGCGCGCACATGCCGGACCTGCCGGCGGACAGCTACGCCGACGACTCGGCGACCTTCGAGCTCGGCAACGTGCTCCGCCAGCCCGGGCCGCGGCGGCCAGCGTCGACCGCGGCCCGGCTGGGCACGGCTGCCGCGGCGAGGACGACGAACGCTACGGTTCGGCTCATCCGGCAGCGTGATCGCGCGCAGCGCTGGATCGCTCGCCTCGCACGATGAGTCGCGGCGGCGACGCCGACAGCCGAACAGATAGCCGATCGGCGGTGCTGTCGCGGAGCGGTCGGTACGGGGCCGGGTAGTTCCGTGCCCGCACGGTGGTCTTCGACGTGCACTCGGCAATACCGGCGCGCCAACGGGCCAGCGCCGACCGGAAGGCGTCGTCGAGTTCGTCCGGCGTGAACAGCCAGTCGTTCCCGTGGTGCGGAACCTGGTCGAGGATCTCCTGCGCAGTGCACTCGAGCCAGCCATCCTCGCGCGTCCAGCGATGCATGCGGTAGCCGGCCGAGTCGAGCGCGGTGAGCATTTGCTCGGTCGCCTCCTTGCCGGTGCCGGCGAGGATCTCGCACACGATCGACGGACGGGCTTGCCGCAGGCAGTCCGATGCGCCGGCAATGACATGTGCCTCGTACGTCTCCACGTCGATCTTGATCACGGTCGGGCGGATCGAGCGCTCCGCGCAGTAGGTATCCAGTCGCATCGTGCGAACGGTCACCGACTCCTTGGCGGGGCGGAACCCCTCCTGCAGGGAGTTGGAGGATTCCCAGGGCGAGATGTAGAGCTCGGCCGTGCTGTCCTCGTCCGAGATCGCGCAGCGCTCGATCCGGATCTGCCGACAGTTCGCGGCCGCGAGCGTACGGCAGGCGGCGGCGGTGCGAGGCGTCGGCTCGAAGGCCGTGACATGGACGGCATCCGCCGGGTACACCGTCGAGATGAGCAGGGAGTGCATGCCGACGTGCGCGCCGATGTCGAAGAACTCGACCGGTCGCGAGGTCGCTCGCTCGGCCGCCACCTGCACCAGCGTGAGCAGCGTCGCCTGGGTCCCCGGTTCGAAGCCGTACAGGCCGTGCTTGCGCGCGTTCCGCTGGACCTCCGTCGTTCCTACTCCGAAGTTGATCGCGCTCGGGTAGCGACCGAATCGCTCCAGAACGCTCTCGTTGCGGGGGACCGTGGTGAACGTCGGCACCGGGTCAGGCTAACGCCCGGAAGCAGCGATCGGGCTCGATTTGGGACCGGCCGCCAGGCGAACCTAGATCGCCGTCCTCGCCGCCGGCCGAGGGAACCCGCCTCGGCAGCCCGGCCGGCGGTCTGGATAGGCCCCAAGTCAGGCGGCTGGATCCCGATGCGGGTAGCTCGACCGACCTTCCGCCGGGTGCCGTCCGGCATCCGCGCCGAGGCCGGGACCCGTGCTCCGGCGGGTTCGCCGCTGAGCGGGTGCAGACGTCCGTCGGATGTCGGCGCCAGCTCCTGGAACGACGCGGAGTCGGACTCGGCTACGCTGGCGCGGAACCCGCTGTCGTCGCCGTACCCGCCCAGCGCTCTGGCGACATCCGGCCGCCCGAGCACCTAGCGCGACGGCGGTGCTGCGAACGCACCACCGCCGCCATCGAGAGCTTTTAGGAGTCTTGGGCCATGGCCGCTCGAATCCATGACCGTGTGCGCACCAACCTGGCGCGGCATATCGATCCGCTCGTGGCGCGGCGTAGTGCGGTCCTGTCTCGGCGCTGGCTGCGCGGGCTGCACCTGTCCGAGGAGACCAGTGCCGCGGTGGACGAGGCGCAACGCGGCCTGCTTGCCGACCTGACCCATGCGATTCGAGCCGGCCGTTTCGACGCCGACCACACCCCGGAGGTGGCCGGACTCGTCGAAGCCTGTCTCGCCAGGGTCGACGAGAGTTCCTCCCCAGACACGGTTGCCGCCGTCTGCCACGCCTTTGAGCAGCTCTTCCAGCCGCGGCGCCAACCGGTCCGTGAGCCGCCCGAGCCGATCGCGAGAGTGATCACCGACTCGTTCCACCGGCTGTACTACAACGTCTCGATGCGTACCTGGAAGGACACCTGGTATCGGGGCGTTCGCACCTACAAGTGCCCGACCGACATGTGGGTGTACCAGGAGCTGGTGAACGAGCTGCAGCCGTCGCTGGTCATCGAGACCGGAACGTTCCGTGGCGGGAGCGCGCTGTTCCTCGCCGACCGCCTCGAGACGCTCGGGCACGGAGAGGTCGTCACGATCGACGTCGACGTCCAGCCGGGCCGTCCGGAGCACCCACGGCTCACCTATCTGACCGGTTCCTCGGTGGGGGACGACATCCTCGCCGAGATCCAGCGCCGGCTCCCGCCCGAGGGACACGTGCTCGTCATTCTCGACGCCGACCACAGCCGTGACCACGTGGCCGCCGAGCTGCGCGCGTACGCACCGCTCGTCACCGTCGGGTCCTACCTCGTCGTCGAGGACACGAATGTCAACGGCCATCCCGCGCCGGACTACGGACCAGGTCCATGGGAGGCGGCGCAGGCGTTTCTCGCCTGTGACCCCGGATTCGAGATCGACGCCCGCTGCGAACGCTATTTTCTGACCCAGAATCCCCAGGGTTATCTGCGCAAAGTGCGCTGACAGCGCGTGATCAGCGCATTCTGCGGGCCAACCGGCGTATCTGCACGAGCGCGGCACCGCCTGGGGCAGTGCGGACCCGGGCTTTGATCCGATACATCAGGCGCGCCTGCTCTCGCTTGAGCAAGGCCGTGTTCTGCTTGCATAGCCGCGTCAGTTGGACCTGCGCGGTAGCAAGCTCGCGGGACGTCCGAGCCGACTCGGCCAGCCAGTCCGGGATGGTCGGCAGGTCCGGCTCGCCGGCGAGCTGCTCGGGCGTCCACTCGCCGCCGCGGGGGAGCCGCTCGAGGATCGCATAGAACTCAAGTTGATCCCGTTTGGTCGGAATGAGCGAGACGACCTTCCACTCGCTGCGGCCGATGAGCCGGAGCTCGACGATCTGTTCGAGGAAGGTGCCCGGCGTGAACGTCCACACGTGGCTGTCGATGTACTCGCCCGCGCGGGCTTTCGCGACCTGGTGGAGCACGGTGGCCAGCGAATGGATCCGCTGCTCGTATCCCGGGGGGTTTCCGCCCCAGATGACAGGCGCCTTGACTGAGGCGTGCCCCCGCTTGTAGTCGTAGACGGCGCGCATGGACGGCACGGTGTCACCCATCTCATTCGCCTGGATCATCTGCCCGACGGTTGTGCCGGGGCGGTGCAGGTCGAAGCAATAGCGGCGATCAGGCACGGCGAGGACGAGGTTGCCGCCGTCAGCGGTCACCTGGGCGATTTGGTCGAGCCAGCCGATTAGATCAGGCACGTGTTCGATGACGTGCGAGGCCATCACCCAATCGAAACGCACGTCCGTGCCGACGGTCTCGGGAATGCTTCGCACCCGCTCCCCGTCGAACAGCGGGTAGTCGATCTCCGGAATCAGCTCGCACGGGACGCCCGGATTGTCGGAGTAGTTCACCAGCAGTTGGGCACGATCGAATACATCGACGTACCTGACGTCGGCGCGGTCACACGGGACGGCTGTCTGGTGCAGCGGACCGATCTCGAGCCCTCGGCCGGCAGAGAAGTCGTACAACCGCCATATGAGCCGCTGCCGAGCGGTCATCCGGGCGGGCTCGTGCGGCGCAACGATCGGGTCGGCGGAGTCGAGCGCAGCCGGGGTATGCCCGCTTGATCCGGGGTTCACGTGGCCCTGGGGGTGATCGAGTCCGGCAACCTGGTGATCAACGACTCGACGCAGTCGGCGAGCGGCCGGCCGAGGCTGTCGCCGAGTCCGACGAACTCGTGGGCGCGCCCGTCGCCGGCGGCAATCACCAGTTCCGACAGGGTGGCGGCGATCGCACCGGGTGTCGGCGTCACGACCTGGAGGCCGGTGACCCAGGCGCGGCGATGCGCGCCGACGGTGTTCGTCACGGTCGGGATGCCCGCCATCGGCAGCTCGAGCGCGAGGTGGCTCGGGTGCGGGCTGTACATCAGCGCCAACCCGACGTCCGTGTTGGTCAGCAAGTCGTAGTAGTCGTCGAAGCTGAGCTTTCCTGCATTGTGGACGGTCACGCGGGGACCGAGATCGGGTCCGGCCATGTCCTCGCCGGCACATGTGACGATCGGGTGCACGTCGTCGGGCAACTGCTCGGCCCAGCGACGCAGCGCGGCGAGCCCGAGCGCGTAGAGGTTGCGTGGTTTGGAGGGACGTGCGTAGAACAGAACCCGCGGCCGACCCTGCTCGCCCGGCTTCCACGCCCGCGCGACGGACCGCAGGCGTTCCTCGTCCACCTCCGGCGCGAACACCAGGTCCGGCAACGAGGTGCCCATCTGCTCGGCGACGAAACCGGCGAGCGACGCTGAATTCACCAGCAGATGGAAGCCGCGCTCGTATGTGCTCGCCGCCAGCGCGTACTCGGTGCTCCACGGGTAGAAGCCAGGTTCCCAGTCCTGCACGAGGTAGACGACCCGGTCGGGGTCCACCAGGCCGTCCTCACACAGCAGCCCGACCTGTACAGCGGTCGTCCAGTAGGTCACCAGCCACAGGTCACCCGGATGCAGGTCCTTACGCCGCGGACTCTCCTGCGAGCTCAGGGTGAGACGCTCGGCGAACCCCTCCAAGCCCAGCTCGTCAGTCAGCCAGTCGACAAGTTTCGCCCGAACGGCGTCGGGCGCAGCGCCGAGGGGCTCGAGCACCACGATCGCCAGCGGCCGATCGAGGCGGCGCGCGAGTTCGAGTGCGGTGATCAGCGCGGTACGTACACCCGCGAAGATTGCGTCCACAGCGAACCCGTTGAGCACGAGAACGACCCGCGGTTCGGGGCCGCCGACGGTCAGCCCGGCTAGCACGGCGTTCTGCTCGGTCACGCTCGTCAGCACCCGCGGCGGTGGGGGCTTCGTCGCGATCGGGCGCTTCAGCAGATCGGAGACGCCGGCCGAGGTCGCCGTTGCCTGGTCCTCCAGGCTATCGAGCCGGGTCACGATACTGGCGACGTCCCGATGCACGATGCCGATCTCGGTACGCAGGCGTCCGACCTCGCTCTCAGCCCGCGCCGAGTAGGAGTGCGCCCGCCGCAAGCGAGCAAGTCGCCGGCGTGCCGCCCGGAGAGGTGAGAGGCCGGAGGTCATCACGCTGCATCCGGACGGTCAGCGCGAACTCGCAGAGCTGCGTCGAGCAGGGCACGGGCGCGGACGTCGAAGGTGTGCTCGGCCCGCACGTGTTCAGCGGTCATCAGTCGAGCCTCCCGGCCAGGGAACTGTCGTCGCCAGTCCCCGGCGAGTAGGCCGGCGACATCAGCGTTCGATCGGACAATACGCACCGCTGACCCGACGAGTTCATCGAGACCCGCGACGTCGTCGCTGATCAGCCGTCCACCTGTGGCCAGCACGTCGAACACCCGGTTGGAGATGAAGCCGTCCAGGCGCATGTCTTCCCAGTGGTCGTTGAGCACTGCTCCCGACGAGGCGTAGAGGGCGGCAAGCTTCTCATTAGGGACGTAGGTGCCACGAATCAGCTCGTCCGGGATCAGGCCCGTCCAGCCGTTGCCATACACGGAGGGCGACAGGCCGACCTCGATGGTCTGCTTCACCGACGGGCGATACACCCCGCGGGAGTTGCCGACGAATACGAGTGCGTCCGCGGTGTCCGGCTCGGCCGCGTCCGGCCGGAACAGCCGGGCATCGGTGCACTGCAGCAGGGGGTCCACCCGCATACCCCAGCGTTCGGACATCCGGCCCGCCCACAGGGTGCTGGCGGCGAAGACGTGGTCGTAAGCCGCACATTCCTTCGCCGACACCAGATCGGGGTGACTGATCACCCACATGATCGAGATTGCCCCCGGCCGGGGCGCCACGAGGTCCAGGCCGCGCAGCACGAGCGTGACGTCGTCGAAGTCACGGTGCGCACCCTCGCGGGCGGTGCGCCGGTCGACGTGCACGACCTGGCCGAGCGCCCGCAGGGATCCGGCGAGTGAGCCGGCGAAGTGCGTGTCGCCCCACTGCAGGCCGATGTCACCGGACGGCGCCGCCGTATCGATGGCCCACCGCAGCTGGGGCGCCCCCTCAGTCACCCGCTCGAGAATCGGTCGCACGACCGGCATGACGCCGATGACATCGGATGGGACGTCGTTGGGGCCCGCGAGCGGGAACGCGCGCCGGCCGGTCTGCTCGAACGAGAGCTTGTTCCAAACCGCTGATGACCCTCGCGGCGCGATGTGCCGCTCGCGAAGGATCGTGGCGGACGCCGCGATGTCGTGCGGGAATCCGAAGCGTTTCGGATTGGAAGTGACGATCTGCGCAGACGCCGCGACGACCGTCGACCCGACGCCGTCCCGCTGCGCGCGCAGCGACAGATCGACCTCGCCATGGTCGTTACCGTAGATCGCGTCCAGTCCACCGAGTCGCCAGAAGTCCGCGGCGCGGATCATGATCACGCCCGACAGCGCGGCCGGGACGACGCTCGTGCCGAGCGGACTCGAATCCTCGATCGGGAACCCGCCAAGCAGAGGCCATGGATTCGGGTCATTGCCGACGAACACGGCGCCCGCGCTGCTCACCGTGCCGTTCTGGTCGAGAACGAGTGGCTGTGCCATCGCCACGCCGGGCTCATCCAGAGCGCTCACCAGCGCCGCCGCCCAGCCCGGTCGCCCCACGTTGTTCGGACTCCACGGCACGAGATACTCCCCCGTCGAGGCACCTGCCCCGAGGTCAACGAGGCCGCCGAATTCCAGCGCGGGGGTGGCCATGGAGACGACCTTCATGCCCGGGCGACTCAGCGCCGCCAGCTCAGCCATTCGTACGAAAGCGGGTTCCGATGCCGCGGTGACCACGACGACTTCGACGTCGCCGGGCTCCGCCAGCAGCCGGTCGACCAGGACGACGAGATCCATGAGGACCGAACGCACCGGCATGACCACGCTCACCCGGCCTGCCACGGTGGGTCGCTTCGACACCTCCTCGACGTCTACGAGGTGCTTGACCAGCACGACCTGATTCCACGCCATGGGCTCGGAATTGCTGATCCGGGTGAGGTCGTCGTTGCGGTCGGAGTACACCGCGCCGATGGTCGGGATCAGCCGCGGAGGCCACAAGGCGCTCAGCCGCAGGATGAGGTCGTAGTCGACCGCGCGGCGCAGCGTCTCGTCGAAGCCACCGACCTTCTCGAGCGCGAGCCGCTCGACGATCAGGGTGTTGAGGTCGATATAGTTACCGGTCAGCAGGTGCTCACGGTCCCCTTCAAGTGAGCGATAAAAGGTGCCGTTGTCACGCTCCAGTTGCAGAATGGCGTGCCCCCACGGGGCCTTTTCGACTGCGAGGAAGGCGACGGCGCGCTCGAGGAAGTCGGCGTTCCACGCGTTGTCGCTGTCCAGGAACGCGATGTAGCGTCCGCGGGCGGCAGCGATGGCCGTGTTGCGGGCCCGGCTCACGCCGCCGTGCGCTGCTTCGATCACGACGACGCGCGAATCGAACCGGGTGATGCCCTCGAGCACGAGCATCGTGTCGTCGTCCGAGCCGTCGTCGACGACGACGAGCTCCCAGTCCTGCAAGGTCTGCGCCTGCACCGACTCGACAGCGCGCCGCAGCATCGAAGCGCGGTTCCAGGTCGGGAGCACGACCGAGACCAGCGGCGTGCCGTCCGTGGACGACGGGACAGGGGCGCCGTCCGGCCCGGTGGCGGGTGGAGGTGGTGTACGGCTGATCCGGGGTGCGGTGGCGAGCGAACGGGTATGCCGCTGCGAAACAGCCACCTCGAGCGCCCGCCGGCGGAACTCACCCCAGGTCGTGGACGCTTGCGCCGATTCGTCGTGCACGGTCGGCATCGGTGTCGACTCGTCGGCGTTCTGCACCCAGTCGAGCCATCGCGGCATTCCCGCGCTCACCGGCTCCGCCCAGTTGCGGGGGAGCGTCAGATGAACGCCGACCGAGTCCTTGGCTCTGTTGCCGCGCAGGCTGTCCACCAGAGGATCCACCCCGACCCGGTTCCACGTCTTCGGCTGCGCGATGCGCGGCTCGAACACCGGATGCGGGGACCGGCCGGCGCGGCGTCCCGTCCGCAGATAGTCGAGGCACGCAGCTTCGGCCGACTCGAACGTGGTTCCGGTCTGGGCTTCATACCACTCGAGGTCGAACGCATCGACCGCCGCTATTCGCGCGAGGTCGTCGGCAAAGCGCCGCTTGGCGCGTGCCGAAAGCAGCGGTTCCCGAAGCCGTGGCGGCATCCGCGACACCACACGTCTAGCCTGCTTCTTGAGGTCGGCCTTCTTCACCAGTGAGTCGCCTTCACGAATATCGGACGAGGGGGAACATCGGTCGGAAGACTCCCGGATCAGGGAGCCGCTCGTTCGGCCGGTCGGGATAGAACGGTGCGGTGCGCGCCAGGTAGGCCGGCACTTCGGCGAACTCCTCCGGATGAGACGCGAGTCCAGCGCGCAGCAACCGTTCGGCATCCAAGCCGTAAGGGTCATAGCGCAGCGTGTCGATCTTGACTATGGGCAGAGTCGCCGGGCCGAGCGCGCGGTCGGCGAGGGCTGCGTTCGGGTTCCACGGCTCACGCGCGAGTGCGTGAAAGCGTGCACGCCGCTGGCGCAGCGGCACCCGTTGGGACAGGCACCACGCCCGCCACATCATCCGTCGGCGCGCCATTCTCGCGTCGGCCGGGCTCTCGTTGTAGTAGCTGCCCCATGCGAAGCCGGCCTGCTCAAGCGTCCGCGTCAGACCGACCTCGTAGCGGTGGATCACCTGGCTACGGTTGGACAACGGAATCATCCGGTGCCAGAAGTGTTGGAACGCATGTGAACGCACGACCCAACCGCGAAAGCATACGAAGAAGCTCTGCACGTGCGGCTTCACGCGATCGGACTTCGTCAGTCCCCAGAAGTCGAAGGGGCGGTCCGCCATTGCGGTGAAGATCTCCGCGTAGTCGACCAGCGGCCCGACGAACGTGTCGTTGGAGATGAGGACCTGGTCGTAGTCGGTGAGGCCGCCGGTCTCAAGCAGGCCGGCGCGGTAGCTGAAGAAGTCGTACCCGAAGTTGTCGCGGCGGACGAGCTCGGCGCGCTCGGACACCCAGGCGGCGTCGGCCTCGATCAATGGAGCCGTCGTCACGAAGACGAGCCGCTCGGCGATCCTGGCGAGCGCCGCAACGTTGCGGCGGACGTGAGGCGCCACCTGACCGCCCGGGTCGTAGTGGGCCATCACCACGAACAACCGCACGGGCTTCGCCTCCTTTTTGCTGCCATATCGACCCAAACAATACGATGCGGCCCGGCTACCGATTGCGCCGCACCAGTGAGCTTCGCGTTACGCCTGAAGCGTCACCGCTTGAAGCGGCGCCGGGCGGCGTGCACCAGCGGCCGGGCACGGTCCTTCGCCGCCGCGAGGATCGGCTTGCCGCGCGACTCCCACACGGTGGCCTCTGCTGCCTCTGCCCGCCGCCGCTCGCGCTCGCCTGCGGCGTGCTCGGCGCCCAGCTCACCGATCAGGGCATCGAGTGCGGTGGTCAGGTGGGTCTGGGCCTCCGGCTCGAACGGAGGAACCGCGGCGTGATCATTCGGCGAGGCCAGCCAGACCATTTCCGTCGGTCCGAGCTTGAGCCAGGTGCACATGGATTCGCCGAGGAGCGACCGGGGGGTAACCCGGCGCAGCGACAGGCCGGCCTCGACCAGGCGGTCCTCGAAATCGTCACCGTAGTAGCGCACGTGATCGCGTTGGCCGAAGCGAGCGATGCGCACGTCCTCCGGGGCGTCAGGATCCTCATCGGTACGGGTGCCTCGACGCCATGGGACCTGCAGGATCGCGACACCGCCTGGACGCAGCATGCGGGCGATCTCGCGCATCGCCTTGCGGTCATCGGGAATGTGCTCGAGCACGTGGAAGCACACCATCAGATCCACCGAGTCGGCCGCGAACGGAGCGTCAGTCAGGCTGGCCAGGATGTCGACGAGCCGGTTGTCGGCGCCGAGGTCGAGGCGGACGTGCCGCTTGGCCCCGAGTCGGCCGAGCATCGGCGTGACCTGCGCGGAAGGCGCGACGTCGAGCAGCACGTCGATCGAACCCAGCGTCGGGCGCAGGCAGGCCAGCAGGATCGCGAGAAAGCGGTGCCGCTCCAGGCTGCCGCAGTTCGGGCAGCTCGCGTCCGGTCGGCCACCCGGACCCGGTTTGAAGTCCTTGGCGACGAGAGTGTCGCAGACCGGACACCAACGTTTCGGAGAATCGATGAAGCCGGTCATCACGCCTCGCCTCGACTCGGGTCCGCTCACTCGTCCGGAGCCGTGCCAGAATAGCCGGACAGCTTGCCCCGGCCGCGCACCGTCCGCGGTCCCAAGCATGCGGGGGATCTCGCGCATTGCCTTGCGGTCATCGGGCACCTCGACCTGAGCGTGTGTTGGACGCTGTGCGCCACCGCTCGGTAGCGTCTCCGGATGCCCACGAACTGGTTTCAGTCCACCGATCGCTTTCGGGACCCGATCGGGGCCCGACGCATCGCGCAGTTCATCGACATACTCAGTCGTTTCACGCCCGGGCATCTTGTAGATCTTGGGGCTGGCCACGGCATATTCTCACTCGTCGCCGTCGAGTTGGGGTGGCGGGTCACAGCCGTAGACGCTCGCGACGAGCGTTTTCCTGACGACTCGTCAATCTCGTGGGTCGTTGCCGATGTGCGGGTATTTGATAAGTACGACGATGTCGATGTCGTCGCGTGTCTGGGTTTGTGGTATCACCTGACTCTCGAAGACCAGAAGGCGCTGGCTTCGAAGATTGCTCCTCGGCCGTTGATTATCGACACACACGTTGGCACCCGAGTATTGCCGCGATACCACAACCAGAGCGATAATCGCATCAGCGAATTGGTGTCCGACGACGGATTTGAAGGCCGGCTCTATAATGAGCGCGGACTGGAAGCGCGAGCGACGGCTTCATGGGGCAATTCGACTTCTTTCTGGCCGACAGTTGCCTCGCTCGAACGCGAAATGTATGAAGCTGGCTACGAAGTTGTCGAACAATACAGCCCTCCGTACCTCGCCGATAGAGGCTTCTTCCTCGCACGCTCGCTGGGCGGCAACGATGCTCGCGAACGAATTGAGGGGCTTGTCACCCGATTCAATCCCGTCACCGGAACGGCGATTACAGGGACGGTCATACCGTCGCTGCACGGTGATGTCGTTGACTTCGCCCCCGTTGTGGCGAAGCCTTCGGCGACGCCGAGGGCCGCTGCGGCAGGCGTCGCAGCCGTGCCGGCGCCAGGGGTGCGAGCGTCGTCTCGCCAGCTCGGCGCAGCAGTCGTCCGCTACGTTCGCCACCAAGGACGACGCTTGTACCGACTGACACGCCGGCGTAGCCGGCGAAGTCATCTGCTGCGGCGCCCGCAGCGCAGGTTTGACGCGAATCAACCGATCGTGGTCGGCGCTGCGTTGGTCGAGTCGGCCACCATTCGCTCGAGCACGGCGCGCGCACCATCGACGTCGCCGAGCTCTGAACGGTAGGCAACTTCACGCGCGCTCAGCACGCTACCCGGTTCGATGATGGCCCAGATCGGTGTCCCGCTGCCCGCGTAGTCGGACCATTTCGCGGGCACGTATGGGTTCATGCCATGGGTCCCGAGAGTGCGGTAGTCATTGATGAGTAGCACGTCCAGCTTGGTCGTCAGATTCAACAATTCGAGGAAGCTGACATAGGGATTCGCGATGATCACATCGCCGACTTCAGCAGTCACAACGTCGGCGGCCAGCTCGTCCGGCTTGTTCGTGAACACGTGCAGGCGCAGCTTCGCGCGAATCTCCGGACGCAGTCCACGGAACGCATCTATCACCTCAGTCAGTCCACGCGTGGCATAGAAGACGCCGAAGTAGCCGATGTTCACCTTCGCCGGATCCAGCTCGTAGTGGGCCTCATACAGCTGATAGAACTTCGCGGGCAGTGTCGGGTGATACTCGATCGCGGCGTGCCGTAGCGCCCTGCGAGCCAGGGCCCGGTCCTCACAATGCGCGAGCATGAAGTCCCGCTGGTGCTCGTTGGTGAACAGCACGACATCGGCGAGCCCGTAGGCCAGCGTTTCGATCCAGACGTACAGGTTGTCGCTATCAGGCGGTTGAACTCCGCGGGACTGCAAGGCGTCGCGAAGTTCACCCACGAACGCGGCGGTGGGCTTTCCATTGCTCTCGCGTGGTTGGCCGGCGATCCCGCGGACGAGCGGGTCGGAGAACTCGGCGATCCATTTCGTCTGCGGGTTTCTGGCCTTGTACAGGGCGGCCAGGACATGGGCGGTAGGCCACATCGCTCGGCTGTACACGCTTCGATAGCTGCCCTTTGCCAGCTGCCACTGGTCAATTTGTTCCATGCCCTGGCGACAGAACTCGATCACTCCCGGCCACCAGGCCGATTGCGGCTTGGTGCGGGTCTCGAACTCCTGGTCGACGAACTCACGCCAGATGACCTCGCCGTGTGGATCCGTAGAGAACCGGTCGCTCATGTCGCTCGATACGACGTCGCGCAGGACTTCGGCCGTGCGGATCCGGCGGGCCGCGACGAGAGCAGAGGTGTCGGCGTAGGGCAGAGCGATGTACAGGATCGCCAGGTCTTGAGCCACACCTTCGTTCAACACGGCGAATCGGACGCCCGTCAGCCCGCGTCGACGGATCTCCTCGATGGTGTTGCGGTGCTGATACGGATGCAGGCGCAGGAACTGATTGATCAGCCGCGTCCGCTCCTGGGCTACCGCATCGACGGCCCGACGTACCTGGTCGGAGTTTGAGCGCACGCGCTCTAGTTGCTCGATCACGTCGAGATGGCGGCTGACCCGGACGTCGAATGCCGCCGACGCGCGCTCGTCGTACGGCACCCGACGCGTATAGACGGCCCGATCGGACAATGGCCCGACCTGGAACTCGAACGACGTCGCTGCGAGCAGCCGCAGCCACAGGGTGTGGTCATCGCGGCCCCCCCCGTCGCGTCCCAAGGCGGCCGCCCGGAGCGCGGACGTCAGGGCCATTTTCCCCAGCCCGGTGGCGAACGCGGCGGGGACGTCCGCGGCGACAACGGTGCGTGGCGCTCGGGTCTTCGTCCGCACGACGTTTATCGGGTCGTCACCTGCGACCACCTCGACGACGTGTGCGAGCCCGACCGTTGTCGGTCCGCTCGACTCGAACAGGGCCCGCAGGTACTCGGGCGATACCGAGTCGCCGGCGTCCACGAACGTCGCGTAGCGTCCGCGCGCGGCGACCAGCGCGACGTCACGCACACCGTCCGGGGGGGCGCCGCACGCCGCGACGCGACGTACGACCAGCCCTGAGTGCTCCGCGAGCTGTGTCGCGATCTCATGACCGGCGCCCGCGTCAGCCACGACGACCTCGAAGCGGTCGAGTCCGAGATCCTGTTGGGCCAGTGATCGCAGCGTTGCCGCCAGCGATGATCCGGGCCCGGCGGACAGGATCACACTGACTGACGTCACGCGCTGATGCTAGCGAGGCATCTGCGCCCCAGGTCATTCGCCGCGTTAGGGTCTGTGTCGTGGACTCGGCCCCTTGTCACGACGACGCGACGCTGCTTCGCCTGCCCCGACGTGCGCTCCTGGTATCCGGCTCGACCGCGCGAGCCGCGATGTTCGCGACGGCCTTCGATGATGTGCGGATCAGCACGCCGGATGCTCTTGATGCCGCGCTCGCGGAGTGCAGTGAGATCGATTGTGTCGGGATCTCGGCCGTCGGCATCGACGACGGGTCCCTGGCGGAGGTGGTCGAGGCGGTCAGGCGCGCCGGGACGGGCGACCTGAGCGTGTTCGTCGATGTGAGCGACCCGGTTGGCCTGCAGTTGCTGCACGTCGACGCGTCGGCGCTGGCGGGGCTGGCGGTCATCGGTCCCAAATCCGTCGCCGGAGTGGCGAGTCTGGTTCTCAAACGCGGCGTGGACGGTGCGGTGCCAGACCTGTCGCCCTATCGCGACGGTCCTGCCGAGATGTGGCGTGGCCGCCAGCACTCGTTCGGCGAGGCGGACCGGTTGGCTGCCGATCTGAAGGAAAGGGCCTCACAGCGCCGGATCACCGACCTGGAGGCAGCACTGCAGACGGCGGCGCAGGGGCTGGCCGTGACTCGTGCCGCGCTGGCGACGGCCACCGCGAAGCCGAAGCCGGCTGCGTCCCCGCCCATGCGCTTGTCCGGGCGTTCGGCGAAGTTGCAGGTGACCGCAGTAGGAGGTGTCGTCATCGTCGCGGTCGCCGTGTTCCTCGCGCTGGCGACGAGCACCGGCTACACCGGCGGGTTGCTGAGCGCGGCCTGCCTACTCGGCGCCGTCGTCGCGCTGTACGTGATCAGGGCGCACCGGCGCTTAGCTCGCGCCGTGACCAACACCCAAACTGAGCTGCGCCGGGCTTTCGCGGCCGTTGAGGCCAGAGACGCGGACCTGGCCAAGCAGATCGCGGAAGTGAACGAGGCGCTGCGCGTGGGGTCGCCGACCGCAGCCGCGATCGAGCGGCGGGTCGAACTCGTCGGTGCGTCGGCGGTCGACATCGCCCGCACGCTCGGCTACCTCGTGAACGGGCTGCAGCTGCCCGAGGGCAACTCACAACAGGCGAAGGGGTAGCGACGGCCGTACGGGACCGTGCTCGATGAGGACTCAGATCGCGATTCTCGCTGCCGGACGCCGCCGGCTGGATCGAGTCGCTCGCCAAGCCGCACCGCCCGAGCCCGGGCTGCACTCGTGACGAGGCTGGCCCTGCCCAACCACGCCCCGTGAGCTAGTATCTGGAGACTTCACTCTCGTCCTACTGGTCACTTGAGTA
>JBOGDQ010000284.1:0-11396 GCA_050742975.1 Jatrophihabitantaceae bacterium | reverse complement strand
ATCCAAGGCCGCCGACTTCTCCCGCCCCGGCCACGTCGTCCCGCTCCGGGCCAAGGACGGCGGCGTGCTGCGACGTCCGGGGCACACCGAGGCGGCGGTCGATCTGGCCGTGCTCGCCGGGCTGCATCCGGCCGGGGTGCTGTGCGAGGTCGTCAGCGAGAAGGATCCCGCCGGGATGGCACGCGGCGACGAGCTGCGCGTGTTCGCCGACGAGCACGACCTGGCGCTGATCTCGATCGCCGACCTGATCGCGTACCGGCGCCGCTCCGAGAAGCTGGTCGAGCGGGTGGCCGAGGCGCGCGTGCCGTTGCGCTACGGCGAGTTCACCGCCATCGGCTACGCCTCCAGCTACGACCAGCGCGAACACATCGCGTTCGTCTTCGGCGACGTCGGCGACGGCGAGGACGTGCTGGTCCGGGCGCACTCCGAGTGCCTCACCGGGGACGTGTTCGGCTCGCTGCGCTGCGACTGCGGGCCACAACTGGACGCCGCGCTGGCCACGATCGCCCGCGAGGGCCGCGGCGTGGTGGTCTACATGCGCGGCCACGAGGGCCGCGGGATCGGGCTGTTCCACAAGCTGCAGGCCTACCAGCTGCAGGAGGCGGGCCTGGACACCTACGAGGCCAACCTGGCCCTCGGCCTGCCCGCCGACGCACGCGATTACGGCACCGGCGCGCAGATCCTCGTCGACCTCGGCGTCCACTCGATGCGGCTGCTGACGAACAACCCGGCAAAGCGTGCCGGCCTGGAGGGCTACGGCCTGCGCGTCACCGGTCGCGAGCCACTGCCCGTCCATGCCAACCCGGAGAACATCCGCTACCTCGAGACCAAGCGCGACCGGATGGGCCACGACCTCGACCTGGAGATCGAGGAGAGTTCGTGAGAACCGGCGCGCCCGACCCGGCGCCGGTGGCCGGAGCCGAGAGCCTGCGTGTCGCGGTCGTCGCGAGCCGGTGGCACACCCAGGTGATGGACGGGCTGCTCGCCGGCGCGCGGCGGGCACTGTCGGACGCGGAGGTCGAGGACGTCACCGTGCTGCGGGTGCCCGGGGCGTTCGAGCTGCCGGTCGCCGCCTCGCGCCTTGCCGCGGCCGGGTTCGACGCGATCGTCGCCCTCGGCGTCGTCATCCGGGGCGGGACGCCGCACTTCGAGTACGTCTGTTCGGCTGCGACGACCGGGCTCACGCTCGTCGCGCAGCGCACCGGCGTCCCGATCGGTTTCGGTGTCCTCACCTGCGACGACGACGCGCAGGCACTCGACCGTGCCGGGCTGACCGGCTCGAAGGAGGACAAGGGCTACGAGGCGACAGCCGCCGCCCTTGCGACCGCGGTCACGCTCCGTCCCTACTGACCGCGAGTGGTCACTTGTGGTTCGAGTGGCCACCTATAGCTGGCCATTGCCGCGATAAGTGACCACTCGCCCTCGTCCGCCCAGCAACCGCCCTCCGCTCCCACTAGGGTCCGAGCTATGTCCGCCTACTCCACCGTGGTCGTCGGCAACCGCGGGCTGAACACCCTGGCCGGGCGAATCCGCGGCTCGGTCCCGCTGGACGTCGCGCGGCACACGCCGATCGACGTCGTCACCGTCCACACGACGTGAGAGCCAACACGACGCGAAAGCCTGCGCCACGCGAGAGCCAACACGACGCGAGAGCGCGCACCACGTGAAAGCCCGGAGCACGTGAGAACCGACGACGGCGAGTCGCGACGGCCGGCGCCGGACGCCGTCGCCGGCCTCGACGTCGCCTCGCTGCTCGAGCGGGCCGAGGCAATGCTGCTCGACGGGCCGCGTCGCTACACGCGAATCCAGGTGGCCGACCTGGTCGGCGCCGACCCGGACCAGACGCGCCGGCTGTGGCGCTCGCTCGGATTCGCCGATGCTGGTGACGACGACGTGATGTTCACCGACGGGGACGTCTCGGCCCTGCAGCTCGTCTCCCGCCTGAGCGATGCGGGCATCGCGGGCGACGCGATGCGCAACTCGATGACCCGGCTGCTCGGCCAGACGTTCGCCCGGCTGGCGTCGAGCCAGGGCCAGCTGATCGTCAACCTGCTCGCGCAGAGGCCGGAGCTGCTCGAGTCCGAGGACGCGATGGTGGCGGTGCTCGCTCAGCTGACGCCGCTGATGGAGCAGATCCAGAATCATGTGTGGCGGCGACAGCTCGTCGCGTACTTCTCGCGCGTCGCGTCGTACGCCTCGGCTGAGCTCGCGACGCCGACGCTGGTGCCGATGTGCGTGGGCTTCGCGGACATCTCCGGCTTCACCTCGCTGACCCGCCGCTCCACCGAGGCCGAACTGGGCGAGCTGCTCGAGACGTTCGAGGCGCTCAGCACCGAGGTCGTCGGCGCCCACGGCGGCCGGATCGTCAAGACGATCGGTGACGAGGTGCTGTTCGTCGCCGACGCCCCGGCCCACGGCGCCGAGATCGCACTGGAGCTGTTCGAGCGGGTTCGCGATCATGCCGCGTTGCCGCCCCTGCGGATCGGCCTCGCCGCCGGCCCGGTCGTCGTCCGGCTCGGTGATGTCTATGGATCCACGGTGAACATCGCGAGCCGGCTGACGTCCCTGGCCCGGCCCGGGTGGGTGCTCGTCGACCGGGGGATGGCCGACTCGCTCGGCCCGGACCGCAGTTACGCCTTGAAGTCGCGCCGCCCCGAGTCGGTCCGCGGCTTTCATCACCTGCGGCAGTGGCGGTTGCGCAGGGCCGACGACGTGACGGGGCGCTCGTCGCGCGCCGGTAGGATTCGATCGCGATGAAGACCTTCGACCAGCTGTTCGCCGAGCTCACCGAGCGCAAGCACGATCGACCGGACGGCTCCGGCACGGTCGCCGCGCTCGACGCCGGCGTCCACGCCCAGGGAAAAAAGGTGGTCGAGGAGGCCGCCGAAGTGTGGATGGCCGCCGAGCACGAGTCGGGCGAGCGCACCGCCGAGGAGATCAGCCAGCTGCTGTACCGGGTGCAGGTGATCATGCTGGGAAAGGGCATCGGGCTCGAGGACGTCTACCGACATCTGTAAGCCGCTCCCGACTCCCATCGCATTTGTCAGAGATAGGTAGTTCCATGCTTCGCATCGCCGTTCCGAACAAGGGCTCGCTGTCCGAGCCCGCCAGCCAGATGCTCATCGAGGCCGGTTACCGCCAGCGCAGCGACCACCGCGAGCTGGTGCTGCTCGACACCGACAACGACACCGAGTTCTTCTTCCTCCGCCCGCGCGACATCGCCCTGTACGTCGGATCCGGCCGGCTCGACGTGGGCATCACCGGCGAGGACCTGCTGCTCGACTCCGGCGCGCAGGCCGAGACGATCCTGCCGCTCGGCTTCGCCGGCTCGACCCTCCGCTTCGCCGCGCGACCCGGTACCGCGACGTCGGTGCACGACCTGGCCGGCAAGCGCATCGCGACCGCATACCCCGGCGTGCTCGAGTCCTACCTTGCCGAGCGTGGGCTGAGCGCCGACGTGATCAGGCTGGACGGGGCGGTCGAGACGGCCGTGCGCCTCGACGTGGCCGACGCGATCGCCGACGTCGTCTCCACCGGCACCACGCTGCGCAACGCCGGGCTGGAGACGTTCGGTGATCCGTTGCTGACCAGCCAGGCCGTCCTCGTCCGGCGCAGCGGCAGCGACTCGGCACCGAAGGTGGATCAACTCGTGCGCCGGCTGCAGGGCGTGATCATCGCGCGGCAGTACGTGCTGATGGACTACGACATCCCGGACGAACTGGTCGAGAAGGCGGCTGCGATCACTCCCGGCATCGAGTCGCCGACGGTGTCCCCGCTGCACGAGCGCGGCTGGTCGGCGGTCCGGTCGATGGTCGAGCGCAAGCAGACGAACCGGGTCATGGACGAGCTGTGGGACATCGGCGCTCGCGCCATCTTCGTCACCGACATCCACGCGTGCCGGCTGTGACGATGAGCGCGGAGTCAGTGACGGCGAAGCCGATCATCATGAGCCGGATCGGTTATGCGAGCGCGGTGTTCGTGCTCGTCGTCTTCGTGGTCACGGCCCTGCTGATGAAGCGCGACAACGCCGGCGCGTACTTCGCCGACTCCGACCAGCTCGGCACCGTGGTCATCGGTGTCGTGCTCGCGGGCCTGTGCCTCATGCCGACGCGCCCGCGCGTGGTCGCCGACCTGGACGCGGTTCGGTTGCGCTCGTTCCTGGGCGGCTGGCGAGTGGTGCCGTGGGACCTGGTCGTGCGCGTTGAGTTCCCCAGAAAAGTCCGGTTCGCCCGCCTCGTGCTGCCTGGTGAGGAGACGCTCGCGCTCTACGCCGTGCATCGGATGGACAAGGCTCAGGCGGTCGACGTCATGCGGCAGTTGCGGGCACTGTTCGCGCGGACGCACCCTGCCGAGACCGGCCGGGCCGAGTAGGCGGTGAGCGTGACCCCGTTGCTCGGCGCCGCGGGCATCGTCGTCGCAGTCGCGGGGATCGCCTACCTGCTGTACCGGCGGCGCGACCTAGGCACGTCAGCGGACCGCGCGACCTTCGACACCCTGCACACGGCCAGCCTGGCCGCGCCGGGACTGCGCGAGGGGCTGAGCCGGTCCGGTTCGGAGCGCGCGGTCAAGCACCTGCGGGTCCTGCTCGGGACGGCCGCGGTAGCGCTCACCGATCGCTCGCGCGTGCTCGCCGTCGACGGCGTCTCGCACAACCACGCCGACCATGCGCTCGAGCACGCCCGGCGGGCTCTGGACGAGGGGCGGATGTCGATCCTCGGCTCGCGCGACGTCTCGTGCGGAGCGCCCGACTGCCCGGTCCGCGCCGCGGTCGCCGCTCCCGTGGTCGACGGCGACACGGTGGTCGGTGCCCTCGTTGCGTACGGCCGGGACACGTCGGCCATGCTGGTGCGCGCCGTCGAGGAGGTGGCGCGCTGGGTGTCCGGCCAGGTCGAGCTGGCCAGTGCCGATGCCCAGCGCACGCAGCTGATGGAGGCCGAACTGCGTGCCCTGCGAGCGCAGATCAGCCCGCACTTCGTCTACAACTCGCTCAGCGCGATCGCGTCGTTCACGCGCACCGATCCCGATCACGCGCGTGAGTTGTTGCTCGAGTTCGCGGACTTCACCCGTTATGCCCTGCGCCGCGGTGGCGAGTTCGCGACGCTGTCCGACGAGATCCGCAACACCGAGCGATACCTCGTGCTCGAGCAGGCGCGCTTCGGTGACCGGCTCCGGGTCTCGCTGCGGGTGGCGCCGGAGGTGCTGCCGATCGCGGTTCCGTTCCTGGTCGTGCAGCCGCTGGTCGAGAACGCGGTGCGGCACGGGCTGGAGGGAGCGTACGAGGTCGTCACCGTGTCGATCACGGCCGTGGACGCCGGACGGGACGCGCTGCTCACGATCGAGGACGACGGCGCCGGATCCGAACCGGGCGTCATCCGGGCCGCGCTGGACACCACCACCGATGACGTGGGTGCGCGCGGCGGGTCGGTCGGGCTCGGCAACGTCGACGCGCGGCTGCGTCAGGTGTACGGCGATCCGTACGGGCTGGTGATCGAGACGGCGCCGGCGGCGGGGACCAAGGTGATGTTCCGCGTACCCAAGTTCGCGCCCGGCGTGCACGCCGAGCCGGCCCTGGATTCCAGACTCACGGACTCCTGATTCCAGCGCCGGGCCAGGGGTAGCCTGCCCGTCATGGTCGACGGCGCGCACGACGTGGCACCGCTGCACGTACTGGTCGTCGACGACGAGGAGCCGGCGCGCGAGGAGTTGGCCTTCCTGCTCCGCGACGATCCGCGCGTGGACACCGTCCGGACGGCGCGCAGTGCGGCGCAGGCGTTGAAGCAGCTCAACGACGAGAGCTTCGACGTCGTGTTCTGCGACATCAAGATGCCAGGTCTGGACGGGATCGAGCTGGCCCGGGTGGTCGCCCGGTTCGCGCGGCGGCCACAGATCGTCTTCGTCACGGCCTACGACGATCGCGCAGTCGACGCCTTCGACCTGCAGGCCACCGACTACGTCATGAAGCCGGTCCGCGCCGATCGGCTCGCGGAGGCAGTGCGGCGTGTGGTCACCGCGGGCGCGCCGGATGCGTCGGCGGCCGAGGACGAGACGATCCCCATCGAACTGGCCGGCGTGACCCGGTTCGTCCGGCGCTCGCAGGTGCGCTTCGTCGAGGCGCAGGGCGACTACGCGCGGCTGCACACCGGCTCGGAAAGCCACCTGGTCCGGACGCCGCTCTCGGTCCTCGAGGAGCGATGGGCACCGGCCGGCTTCATCCGGATCCACCGCAGCACGCTCGTCGCCCTCTCCCACATCGACGAGGTGCGGGTGTCCGACGGCCGGACCACCGTCCGCCTGGGGCGCGATGAACTGCCGGTGAGCCGGCGCCATACCCGCGCCCTGCGCGATCGGCTCACCGATCTATGACAGAGCCCGTCCGGCGCGTCCGGATCACCCATCCGCGTACCGAAGCCGCGCGCCGGGCGCCCTTTCGCGCGCCCTCCCGTGAGATCGGCGAGCAGACCGCACTCGGCGAGCTGTACATGCGCTCGCTCATCCGCAGCCAGCGACGGCTGGCGATCACCGTCTGCGCCACCATCGGCGTGCTGCTGGCCGGCGTCGCTCTGGCGCAGGTCTTCTTCCCGCGCTTCGCCACCATCCATGCGCTGGGCATCCCGCTGCCCTGGCTGCTGCTCGGTGTTCTCGTCTACCCGGCGCTGATCGCGCTGGCCGCGTACACGGTGCGTCAGGCCGAGCGCAACGAGCGTGCCTTCACCGACCTGGTGCGCAAGCGGTGAGCGCCGGAGCATTCGACGACCTCTGCTTCGCGGCCGACGCCGATCGACGCAAGGGCGGCAAGTGAGCCACGGCGCGGCGATCACCGCGGTTACCGTCGTGGCGCTCGCGACCACGGTCGCCGGGACGTTCGGCCTGCGGCGGGCGCGCACGACGAGTGATTTCTACGTCGCGGCCCGCGCCGTCACCCCGCGTTGGAACGCCGCGGCGATAGGAGGCGAGTACCTGTCGGCCGCGTCCTACCTCGGTATCGCCGGCCTGATCCTGGCGTACGGCTTCGACGTGCTCTGGTACCCGGTCGGGTACACCGCCGGCTACCTCGTCCTGCTCGCCCTGGTCGCTGCGCCGCTGCGTCGTAGCGGTGCCTACACGCTGCCCGACTTCGCCGAGATCAGGCTTAGCTCCGTGGTCGTCCGCCGGGCGGCCAGCCTGCTCGTCGTGCTGATCGGCTGGCTCTACCTGGTGCCGCAACTGCAGGGCGCCGGACTGACCCTGACCACGCAGACCGACGCACCTCGGTGGCTGGGCGGGCTGATCGTCTGCGGTGTCGTGCTGGTCGCGGTCGCGGCCGGAGGCATGCGGTCGATCACGTTCGCGCAGGCGCTGCAGTACTGGCTGAAGTTCATGGCCATGCTCGTCCCGGCGCTCGCGCTGCTGATCGTGTGGCAGCACCGGGACGACAGCGTCGGCCGCGGCTACCCGACCGCACCGCAGCGGACCGTGGTCACGATCGGATCGGCCACGACCGCCCGCGCTCCCGTCGCCGAGACGCTGCTCGTCGACGGTGAGGTTGACGGCGCGCACGTGCACGGTCCGACGGCCCTGACGGCGGGCGTGCACCACCTCGCGGCGGGAACCATCGTCACGCTGCGGCGTGGCGACGTCGTCCCCGTGATCACCAGCCTTCCGGCGCAGCAGACCCGGTCGTGGCTCAGCCCGCTCGGCTCAGGCAAGGACCATCCGCTGTACGCCAGCCTGTCGCTGATCCTGGCCATCTGCCTCGGCACGATGGGGCTGCCGCACGTGCTCGTCCGCTTCTACACGAACCCCGACGGCCGGGACACGCGACGGACGACGCTCGTCGTGATCGTGCTGCTGTCCGCGTTCTACCTGCTGCCGACGGTGTTCGGTGCGATCGGCAGGCGGTACGTGCCCGATCTGCTCCTGACCGGCAACACCGACGCGACGGTGCTGCTGCTGCCGGAGCGGATGATGAGCGGCCAGACCGGGGTCGTGTTGAGCGCGCTGGTCACCGCGGGCGCGTTCGCGGCGTTCCTGTCGACGGCGTCGGGCCTGACCGTGTCGGTGGCCGGCGTCCTGTCCCAGGACGTGGTCGGACGCCCGCGCGATCGACAGCGATCGCAGCGCATCCGCTCGTTCCGGCTCAGCGCCGTCGCGGCGATCGCCGTGCCCTACCTGCTGAGCCTGCCCAGCGAACACCTCGGACTCGCGGCGGTCGTCGGGCTGGCGTTCGCGGTCGCGGCCGCGACGTTCTGTCCGCTGCTTGTCCTGGGCATCTGGTGGCGGCGGCTCACGGCACCGGGCGCCGTCGCGGGGCTCGCGGCGGGGGGAGCGCTGGCCACCGCGGCCGTCCTGACGACGATCGTGGCCGGCGTGGGGCGTGGCTGGCCGGGCGCGCTGCTCGAGCAGCCGGCAGCGTGGGCGGTTCCGCTCGCGTTCGTCGTCATGATCGTGGTGTCGCTGCTGACGCCGCACCGTATTCCGAGCGATGTCGGCCGAGTGATGGTGCGCCTGCACGCGCCCGAAGCGTTGACCGCGGAGCTGCGTGAGCTCGACCGTTCATCGCGCGAAATCGACCGTTCGTCGCAATCCTCGGTCCGCCCGACGACGCAGCCGACGCTTCCGGCGACTACCGACGTGTAACTGCTGCGCGGTGACCGCAGTCACTGGCACGTTCACGGGTGACGCCCGGCGTCTGCCGGACGACTGCGAAAGGGGAAAGCAGATGACCGGCATCGACGAGGGCGGACAGCACATGGCTGGCGCCGCCCAGCGGGACCCGATGGTCAGCCCTCCGAAGATTCCGGGTGTGGGTGCGAGCTTCGCCGACCCGGGCCCGCTGGGTCTGGCCGGATTCGCCATGACCACGCTGTTCCTGTCCGCGGTCAACACCAACATGCTCGGTGCGTCCGTGCAGACCATCGTCCTCGGTCTGGCGCTGTTCTACGGCGGCCTCGCCCAACTGCTCGCCGGGATGTGGGAGTTCGCGAAGGGCAATACCTTCGGTGCGGTCGCGTTCTCGTCCTACGGCGCGTTCTGGCTGTCGTTCTGGTACCTGCTCAATCACCTTCCGGACAAGGCCGCACCCAAGGACATCCTGCACGGTGTGGCGCTCTACCTGTTGTGCTGGGCGATCTTCACCGCCTACATGACGGTCGCCTCAAGCCGGACGACCGGTTCCATCCTCGCCGTGTTCGTGCTGCTGACGTTGACCTACGTGGCGCTCACCATCGGCTGGTTCAGCGAGAGCATCGTCGAGTTCGGCAAGAACAGCAACGTGTGGATCCACATCGGTGGCTGGCTGGGCATCCTGACCGCGATCGCGGCCTGGTATGCGTCGTTCGCCTCGGTCGTGAACTCGACCTTCAAGAAGGTCGTCCTGCCGACCTTCCCACTCGCGCGCTAGGTTCGAAGGATGAGTGAAACACTGTCGAACCTGTCCCGCGAAGAGCGTCGTTTCCCGCCATCGGCGGAGTTTTCAGCCGCGGCCAATGTGCAGGCGGCGGCCTACGACGAGGCCGCCGCGGACCGGCTGGCGTTCTGGGAGAAGCAGGCCGATCGGCTTTCCTGGTCGCAGCGCTGGACCGACGTTCTGGACTGGTCGGACGCGCCGTTCTCCAAGTGGTTCATCGGCGGCAAGCTGAACGTCGCCTACAACTGCCTGGACCGGCACGTGGAGTCCGGGCACGGGGATCAGGTCGCCTACCACTGGGAGGGCGAACCGGGCGACAAGCGGTCGATCACCTATGCGCAGCTCAAGGACGAGGTGTGCAAGGCGGCGAACGCGCTGATCGAGCTGGAGGTCAAGGCCGGCGATCGGGTCGCGATCTACATGCCGATGATCCCGGAGACGGTTATCGCGATGCTGGCGTGTGCGCGGCTCGGCGCCCCGCACACGGTGGTGTTCGGCGGCTACTCCAGCCAGGCCCTGATCGACCGGATCCAGGATCTGGACGCGCGCGTGGTCATCACCGCCGACGGCGGGTACCGGCGCGGTACACCCTCCCCGCTGAAGGCGGCGGTGGACGAAGCGTTGGAGAAGTGCCCGGACGTGCGTTCGGTGCTGGTGGTACGACGCACCGGCCAGGACGTTGCCTGGACCGACGGCCGCGACGTGTGGTGGCACGACCTCGTCGACACGCAGCCGACCGAGCACACGTGTGAGTTCTTCGACTCCGAGCATCCGCTCTACATCATGTACAGCTCGGGCACGACCGGTAAACCCAAGGGCGTGCTGCACACCAGCGGCGGGTACCTGACCCAGGTCGCGTACACGCACTGGGCCGTGTTCGACCTCAAGCCGGACGAGGACCTGTACTGGTGCGCCGCGGACATCGGCTGGGTCACCGGGCACTCGTACATCGTGTACGGGCCGCTGGCGAACCGGACCACGTCGCTGATGTACGAAGGGACGCCGAACACGCCGGACGAGGGTCGCTGGTGGCGGATGATCGAGGAGTACAAGGTCAACATCCTGTACACCGCGCCGACCACCATTCGCACGTTCATGAAGTGGGGCGAGCAGATCCCGGCGCAGTCGGATCTGTCCTCCTTGCGGCTGCTCGGCTCGGTCGGGGAGCCGATCAACCCCGAGGCGTGGATCTGGTACCGGCGGGTGATCGGCGGGGACCGGACGCCGGTCGTCGACACCTGGTGGCAGACCGAGACAGGCGCGATCATGATCACGCCTCTGCCGGGAGTCACCTCGACCAAGCCGGGCTCGGCCACGCGGCCGCTGCCGGGCATCTCGGCGGAGGTGGTCGACAACGACGGCAACCCGGTCGGCAACGGCCAGGGCGGCCTGCTAGTGATCACCGAGCCATGGCCGGCGATGCTGCGCGGGCTGTGGGGTGACCCGGATCGGTTCAAGCAGACCTACTGGGAGCGGTTCGCCAAGCAGGGCTACTACTTCGCGGGGGACGGAGCCAAGAAGGACGATGACGGTGACCTGTGGCTGCTTGGCCGCGTCGATGACGTCATGAACGTCTCGGGGCACCGGCTGTCCACCACCGAGGTCGAGTCCGCGCTGGTCTCGCACCCGTCGGTGGCCGAGGCCGCCGTCACCGCCGCGTCGGACGAGACCACCGGGCAGGCCATCGTCGCGTTCGTGATCCTGCGGGGCGGCGGGCCTACGGAGGGAGCCGAGGGTGAGGAGCTGGTCAAGACGCTACGAAACCACGTCGCGTCCGAGATCGGCGCCATCGCCAAGCCGCGCCAGATCATGATCGTCCCGGAGCTGCCCAAGACCCGCTCTGGCAAGATCATGCGCCGCCTGCTCAAGGACGTCGCCGAGCACCGCGAACTGGGCGACGTCACCACCCTCACCGACTCCTCGGTGATGGATCTGATCAGTGCGGGTCTGCCCACCGCGACGGAGGAGTGAGCCGGTACTGATCACGCGGACCGATCCGGCGCCGGTGCCC
>JBOGDQ010000283.1:0-19291 GCA_050742975.1 Jatrophihabitantaceae bacterium | reverse complement strand
CCTCCCCGACGATTCGTGCTTACGGGCAGGCAGGATTACCGACGACGGTGAAGGTCGATCCGTCCGATGTGTAGGTGACGTCGGTCGGGAACGAGTGCAGGAACTTCGGCACCAGCGCCGCCAAGGCCGCCGCGTTGTCGGGCTGCGGGTAAGCCGGTGTGGCGCCGGGGAGTGTCGCTGCGTAGAACGCCTCTGCGGCAGTCGTGACAGTCGCTACGTCGGACTTGCACGCGGACGTCTTTCCACGGTCGGTGATGCCGCTGACCGAGAAGACGACGATGGCGGCGAGGATGCCGAGGATGACGATGACGATGAGCAGCTCGATGAGCGTGAAGCCACTCTCTTCCTTCATTGCCTTGCGGATTCGCTGGAGCATTGGGTTCCCCCGATTGTGATGCGGCAACCGATCTGGTTGCCGTTCGTACGCCCGGCGCCTGGTGGCGGTCCGGGAACGTGCGGTACTGCTGTGGTGGTGTAGTGCTGTGCGGAAGTGCTGTGTGGCTGTACGCGGACGTTCGAGCGAACTCAGGGCGGGTCGCGCGCCCAGTCGGGACGGGTCATGTCGTCCACCCCCGGACCGATCGGCGCGGTGTGCTCGTGCGCGACTTGGCGCGGCCCTCGGTGCTGATCCGAGTGCGCGCGAACGCACGGATAGCCTTGCTCACCGGGTGATCCGGCTCGGCAGCGATGATCGGGGCGCCCCGGTTGATCGACCCGGGGACGTCCCAGCTGAACGGCACGTGGCCGGCGATCGGGCTGTGCAGCATCGCCTCGACGTCCCGCGCGCTCATGACGACGCGCGAGTCCGTCCGGTTGACGATGATCGAGCGCGAGTCGCGGCGGTAGGCGAGCAGGTCGAGCACGTCGAGCGTCTGCCGCAGGCTCCGCAGCGCGGGAACCTCGGGCGCCGTCACCAGCACGTGGTGATCGGCGGCGTCCAGAGCGGCGAGCACGTGAGCGGGCAGCCGGGCCGGCGTATCGACGACGACGTAGTCGTACAGGGCGGGCAGCGCGGCGAGCAGGTCCGGCACGAGCTGCGGCGGCACCCGCTCGGCCTCGCCGGGCCCGACCGGCGCGAGGATGCAGTCCAGCGCCGGGCCGATCGGCGTGACCAGCGACGAGACGGCGGCCCGGTTCAGGTTGCGGACTCCGGGGACGGCGTCGAGCAGCGTGCGCCGGGGTTCGACGTGCAGCGAGCTCGCGACGTCTCCGAACTCCAGATCGAGGTCGAGCAGGCACACGCGGCGCGTGCCGTTCGCGTTGAGCGCGAGCGCGAGGTTGATGGCGAACGTGGTCTTGCCGCAGCCGCCCTTGGCCGCAAGGATCGCCACGGTCACGCCCGGCCCGGCGGACTTGGCGGGAAGCAACACCGGTGCCGGGGCCACGTGCCGGCTCGCGATCGCGCGCTTGCGCGCCTCGGCCAGCGCGTGCCGCTCGTTGGTCGGCAGCACGGTGTGCACGCCGGCGTCGAGCGCGCGGCTGATCAGGTCGGCGTTCACCCAATCGCGCATGAGGATGACGTCCATGCCCGCGTGCTCGCGCGAGACCTGGCTGGTGAAGCTCAGCGCGTTCTCGAGGCGGATGCCGCTGCCGATGACGATCAGGTTCTCTGTCGGGTCGGCGGCGAGTGCACGCGCGGCGGCCCGCAGGCTGACGACCGTCTGCACGTCGTCGCCGAGGAACGGCGCGAGCAGCGCGGCCGCTTGCGCGTCCGGCTCGCACAGGATCGTCATTCCCACCGCCCCCGATACGGAGCGGGATCGCTCCGTATCGAACGGTGCTCCACCGCGACCGGTCCCGGCAGCGGGCGAACGGGCGGACGCGACGCGACGATCGTCAGGACCGGCATGACCGTTCGGCCGACACGCGTCGGTTGAACGGTCGACACGAAAGAGCCGGTCGGGGCCGTACCGGCGAACGGGTTCAGCCGATGAGCGCGGGCTGCTGCACCAGGCCGACGCGGACCGCGGCCATCACGGCGGTCGCCCGGTTGGTGGCACCGAGCTTCTCGTACAGGCGCGCGACGTACGTCTTAGCCGTCGAGAGGCTGATGTACAGCTCGCTCGCGATGGCCGGCACGGATCGGCCGTCCTGCAGCAGGAAGAGCACCTCGCGCTCGCGCGGGCTCAGCGTGAGCCGCTCGGCCGTCTCCTGCCGCCGGCGCAACGCCTGGGCCAGGCCGGCGGCGCTGAACGACGACGCGGCGACCGCCGAGTGCCGGATGGCCGCGACGATCTCGCCGAGCGTCGCCTGCTTGGACACGAACGCCGACGCGCCGGTCTCCAGCGCACGGAACAGGACGTCGTCCTCGCCGCGAGAGGTCAGGATGACGATGCCCAGCTCGGGGTAGCGATCGCGCAGCTCGCGCGCCAGCTCCAGGCCGTTGCCGTCGAGCAGGCTGGTGCCGATGCTGACGACGTCCGGGGCCAGGGCGGCTGCGAGTTGCAGCGCCTCGGCCGCTGACCCGGTCTCCGCGACGAGCACCAGATCCGGCTGGTCCCCGGCGATCCGGGCCAGGCCGCACCGCGTGACCGGATGGCCGTCGACGATGAGCAACCGCGCCGAACGTTGCGGCTCGGCACCGCCGGACTGGTTACCGTCGAACTGCAGTGCCGGCCGAACCGGCACGTCGACGTGCTCTTCACCCGAATTGCTACGCACAAATCCCCCCGATGTCGCCCGGCCCGTCGTGCCTGGGCCGCGTGCTGGACAAGACGATGCCCGAGCCCGCGCAAGTGACGCCTGAGGTCGGTGTGAGGTTGGCGCAACACCTCAAGATTTGCGCAAGGCACTCAGTTCGACTTGAAGCTGATGGCTGCCGGCGTCAGAACGCCCGCGGCGACGCTGACCGTGCCGGTCTGGCCCTTCCCATTGGCTGCGGTGTAGGTGAACGCGGAGTTGGACGTGCTCTGACCGGCCGGGATCAGGACCGGTGATCCGGACACCGATCCGCTCCCGTTCAACGACGCGCTCACGGTAACGGGACTGATGGCGATCGCGGCGTTGCCGAACGCGTCCCGCAGGCTGACGGTCGACGCGGATCCCGTGCCCTTTGGAATCAAGATCATGCCGCCGCCGGTGCACGCGGGGTTGATCGTGATGCACAGGCTGGCCGGCGCGGCCGCGATGATCGTCTGCACCTGCGAAGCGCTGGTCAGCGATCCGGACACCGTGATCGTGGGCGTTGCTGCCTTCGTGTCCCCGTAATAGAAGGTGGCGCCCGACGAGCCGGCCGCGATGGTCACCGAAGTCACCGCGGTGCCGCCTGAGGTTGTGGCGAACACCTTCGTGCCCGCGGAGTTCGACGCCAGTGTTACGACGGTCCCGCCCGCGGGTGCGGCAACCGGATCGCCGAACTGGTCCTGCTCCCGCACGGTGATCGGCCCGAGCGTTGCGGTCGTCGCGGCCGCACCAGTCACCGGAAGCGAGGTGATCGCGAACGTCGCGGCGGTCGCGGCGGTGATCGTGAACGTACCGCTGGCCGCGGACGTCAGCCCGGAACTCGTCGCGACCAGCGTGTAGCCCGCGGCGGCCTTGTCGATCGACAGCGCGCTGAACGTCGCCACGCCGCTGGAGTTGGTGCCGGCGGTGGCCGTGCCGGAAAGCGTGCCGCCGCCGGGGTTGGTGCCGATCGCGATCGTCACCGCGACGCCCGCGACCGGAACCTGGTTGCCGAGCGAGTCGTCGACGGCAACGGTGAGCGCCGGGCTGATCGGCGAGCCCGCTGCCGTGCCCGACGGCTGGACCGTGAACGTGAGCTGGTGCGGTGTACTCACCCGCACGCTCGCGGCAGTACTGGTCGCGGTCCAGCTGTGATAGACGCCGGTGACCGCATAGCGATAGCTGCCATCGGCGACGGACCGGTCATCGCACGAGGTACTGGTGATCGTCGCGGTGGCGCTCGTTCCGCAGGCGGGCGCGGACGATCCGGTGGCCTCGCTCGTCCGGACGACGTCGTAGGAGCTCGTCGCGGGCGTGCCGGCCCCTGCCGTCCAGGCCAGGTGCACCGTGCCGCTGGAGTCGGCCGCGACGGTGACCGCGGTGGGCGGCATCAGCGTGGCCGTCGAGGCCGCACCCGTGCCGAAGCCGCTCGAGCTCCACGACGCCCAGGCGGTGCCGGCAACGCCGACGACGGCCGCGATCGTGCCGAGAACCAAGAGCAGGCGGCGGACCATCGCGATCAGTTGCCCTGTCCGGAACCGGCGTACGCGAGGCCGAGCGTTGCACCCTTGCAGCCGTCCTGGTTGGTGGCGCGGTCGAGCATGGTCACCGCGGGCCACGCCGACGCCGCGACACCGAGAGCGGACAGGGTGGCGCTTCCCCTGGTTGCGATGGTGAGTGGGTAGCTGCCGCTGTACTGGCGTGCCGAGTAGTCGGCCGTCCCGCACGGAAGGTTGTGTGCGATCGCGAACGCGGTCCGGGTGACGCTCTGCACGGTGACCGCCAGGTTGATCACGGCGAGCGGCTTGTTGTTGGGATTGCTGACGAGCAGGTCGATCGGCCGGGACACGCCGGGGGCCAGCGGGCCCGCCGGAGTGCCAGAGATGCTGAACGGCACCCGCGCGGTGTCGACGACCAGCGCGACGCTGGCGTACGCGAACTGGACGTGCCCGCCCGGATCGGTGGCCGACGCGACGAGGTACAGCGGGTAGCTGCCGTCGGGCGTCGTCGCGGACGTGGTGACCTGCAGCGTCGACGAGGCCCCGGCAGCCGGGTTCGGGCTGAACGTGGCGGTAGCGCCGGACGGCAACTGGCCCAGGACCGCAAGGGTGATCGGCGCGGGAAGGTTGGTGCGGCCGAGCTGTGCCGCGTAGACCGCGGCCGAGCCCGCGCCGAGGGTAATCGAAGCCGGCGTCGCGCTCATCGACAGCGAACTCGACAGGCGCAGGTTGACGGTGAGCTGCACGCCCGCGCTGCCGGTGACCTTGCCGCTGGTCGCGGTGACGGTGAACGGGTACGACCCGACCGGCGTTGCCGCAGTGGTGACGGTGAGGGCGGAGCTTGCCGTCCCGCCCGACGGCAGGGTGAGTGACCCGGGTGTGAACACCGTGGACGCGCCGCGGGGCAGGCCGGTGGCGGCCAGACTCACGGATCCGGTCAAGCCGCCGGTCGATGACACCGAGATCGTGTAGCTGGCCGGATCGCCCTGTGCAACGGACCGGCTCGCCGGCGACGTCTGCACCGTGATGCCGGGCTTGGGCGCCGGTGTCGCGATGGCCGCGGTCACGGCCAGGCTGGTCAGGACGAGTGCCGAGGCCGCGAACGTCAGCAGGCGAGCGCGTGGGCTGGCTGGCATGTGGGCCTCTCCTCTGCGCGGGTCGGCGTCGTCACTCGTGTGTGATGAAGGCCAGCGGGGCGGGCGGGCGCGATGGCCGGTGCCCGCCCCGCTGGACGGGCTAGTTGCTGACGTAGGCGAGGTTGACCGTCGCGCCCTTGCAGCCGTCCTGGTTCGTCGCCTTGTCGTTGAAGGCGAGGGTGGCACCGTGGAAAGTGACGGTGCCGCCGTTGCCCGCGACGTCGGTCCGCACAGTCATGGTCGGGCTGGCCAGGGTGTAGTCGGTCGCGTCGCACGTACCGGTGGCCCCGGCAGGCTGGTCTACGCTGGAGATGCTGGCCGTGACCGTGTTGACGTACGCGCTGTTGGCCGCATTGTTTGTGATCGTGCCCGAGATCGTGCTTGCCGCAACGCCGGGCGCCAGGCCGCTCAGCGCGTCCTGACTGACGGACAGGTTGCTGCCGCCGGTGGACGTGGTTGCGCTGCCCGTGCCCGAGCCGGTCGTCGACCAGTAGGCGAGGGCGACGCCGCCGAGCGTCAGGGCAGCCGCGGTGCCGGCGATGCCGACGATGATTGTCTTTCTGCTGAAGCGCATGATGATTCCTTCCCCAGTAGGGATCGTTGGCTGAGTTCGCTCAAGGCTGACACCGCCGCCGCCGTGGCGAATCCGGTCGGACGGCCGGGACCGGGCGCCGAATGATCAGTGGTGCGTGGGCCGTTCGGCCGACGTGCGGCAGGCGCGCGTCGCCGTTGCGGGAATCTTGAGCTGGGCAGCAGCGGTGCTTGCGGACCGAGCGCGATGGTAAGGGTGAGCTGCCGGGTGCAGGGGGACCCCGCGGCGCGAATCACGTCCCCCGTCGGCGATCGCGAGGGTGGCGTGGGACGGACCGGCCGGACGATGACAGCTGCCAGCGGGAGCACGAGCCGTCGGCTGCTGCTCGTCGAGGACGACGACGACAGCGCGGCCCTGTTCACCTCGCACGCCGAACGTCTCGGCCACCGGGTCGTCCGGGCCAGGAACGGCGAGGATGCCGTCCGCACCGCGGAGAACTCGACGATCGACCTAGCCGTCGTGGACCTGCTGCTGCCGGGCGTCAGCGGCTGGGACGTGGTGAGGGCACTGCACTCGGGCAACACGACCGCGAGCTGCCCGATCGTCGTGTGCTCTGTCCTGGACCGGCAGGACTACCCGAAGGGCGTGCAGGGACGGCTGCCGAAACCGTACACTCGCCGGCAGGTCGAGCAGATGCTGCAGCGGCTGCTGCCAGGTGCGGGACCGCGATAGTCGGCGCCGGGAGGGGCGATGCGCACAGTTGGCCGCGCCACCGCCGACCGGCTGCTGTCCAGCGACTTCTCCCCGCTCGCCGGTCCTCTCGATCGGCGCGGCCTGCTTCGGCGGTCCTGGCCGTTCGTGCTCGTCGGCGTCGTCGCCCGGGTGATGCTGTGGCTGCCGGGCAACGCCGTCACCGACCGTTCCGCGCTGTACGCGGCCGGCGCGACGACGCTGTCGCTCGTCGCGGTCACGGTGCTGACGCCGTGGCCGCGGCTGCCGGTCTGGACGCAGGGCGTGGTGCCGCTGGCGTTCCTGGGCGTGGTGGCGCTGCTGCGCGAGAGCACCGGCGGTGTCGCCGGCTATGCCGTGCTGGTCATGCTGCCCGTGCTGTGGCTCGCGCTGTACGGCACGCTGTGGCAGCTCACGACCTCGATCGTGCTCACCATCTTCGTGTTCCTGGTGCCGATCATGGTCATCGGTGCACCGCAGTACCCGGCGGCCGGGGTCGGGCGCGTGGCGCTCTGGCCGCTGACCGCGGCGATCGTCGGCGCCAGCACCTTCCGCCTCGTCGCCGCCGAGCGGGCGCGGGCGGCGCTCGTCGGCGGCGTGCTGTCCGCCGCGACCAGGCAGTCGATCGTCGCGACCGATGACCAGGGTGTCATCACCGTCTTCAACACAGGGGCCGAGCGGATGTTCGGCTACGCGGCCGACGAGATGGTCGGCGTCGTGACGCCGATGGTGCTGCACGACCCGGACGAGGTCGTCGCGCGCGCCCGCGAGCTCGGCGTCCCGCCGGGCTTCGGGGTGTTCTCGACGCTGGCTCACCGGCACGACGCCGATACCAGGGAGTGGACCTACGTCCGGCGCGACGGGAGCCGCCTGCAGGCCAGCCTCAGCATCTCGCCGATCTACGATGCGGCCGGCGAGCTGCGCGGTTTCATCCAGATCGGCACCGATGTCACCGAGCAGCGGGCGGCCGAGCGGCTCAAGGAGGACTTCGTCGCGCTGGTTTCCCACGAGTTGCGGACGCCCCTTTCCTCGATCATCGGCTACCTCGAGGTGCTGCTCGACGAGGAGACCGGCACGCTCTCGCCCAGGCAGCGGCAGTTCCTCGACGTGGTCGACCGCAACGCGCGCAGGCAGCTGCGCCTGGTCAGCGACCTGCTGTTCGTCTCGCAGGCGGACGCCGGAAGGGTGCGCCTGGACCTGCTCGACGTCGATGTCGTCGAGGTGGCCCGCTCCGCGATCGAGACGGCCGAGCCGAGGGCGAAGGCCGGCGGCGTCCGGCTCAAGCTGAACGTCGGCCCACCGGCCACACTCTGCGCCGACCCCGATCGGCTCGGTCAGGTCTTCGACAACCTGCTGACCAACGCCGTCAAGTTCACACCCACCGGGGGCGTCGTCGAGGTCCGCGTCGCCCGGGTAGGTAACGACGTGAGGATCGAGGTGTGCGACTCCGGCATCGGCATCCCGCTCGCCGAGCAGGAGCACCTGTTCACCCGCTTCTTCCGGGCCTCCACCGCGACCAGCCGGGCGATCCCGGGCATCGGGCTCGGGTTGACGATCGTCAGGACCATCGTGCAGGCGCATGCGGGCACGGTGTCCGTCAACAGCGACGAGGGACAAGGCACGACATTTCGGATCGTGCTGCCACTCGACGGGCGGGTAGGGCACACTCCTACCGGGTCGTGAAATCCCCCACGGTCACCCGCGATCCGTCACCGACGTGGAGGGATCGTGGACGCAGAGGAGCGACGGGCGCTCGTCGTCGAGGACGACGCCGACATCCAGGCGCTGCTGGTCGAGGTGCTCACGCAGGCCGGGTTCGTCGTCGAGACCACCTCGTCGGGGCGGGAGGCCGTCGAGCTGGTCCAGCGGTCGGACTCCGATCTGGTCACGCTCGATCTCGGCCTTCCCGATCTCGACGGCGTCGAGGTGTGCCGCCGGCTGCGGGCGGCGGGCAGCCACGCCTACGTCATCATGCTCACCGCGCGCGAGGAGGAGATCGACCGCCTCATCGGCCTGGAGATCGGTGCGGACGACTACCTGACCAAGCCGTTCAGCCCGCGCGAGCTGCGGGCGCGGGCGATGGCGATGATGCGGCGCCCGCGCGTGCTGACCCGGCAGAGCGTCGACGACGGGTCCGGCAGCCTGCTCCGACTGGGTGAGCTGCGGGTCGACGTGGACTCTCGGTTGGCACTGCTGGCGGACGTCGAGCTCGACCTGACCCGAACCGAGTTCGACCTCATCGCCATGTTGCTGTCCAATCCGCGCCGGGTCTGGACCCGCGAGACGCTGCTGAGCCAGATCTGGGGCAGCGACTGGACCCGCGACGCGCACCTGGTCGAGGTGCACATCGGCAACCTGCGGCGCAAGCTCGGTGACGACTCCCGCAACGGCCGCTGGATCCGCACCGTCCGCGGCGTCGGCTACCGGTTGGGCTCCGGCTGAGCGCTCTCGCTGACGGCCGGCGACGGGCTGAGGGTCGTGGTCGCTGTCCGACCACAACCCTCAGCCGGTGCCGGGTCAGACCACGAACGGGGGTGGATCCGAGCCCGGCGGCGGTCGGACCACCCCGGTGCCACGCAGCCACGGGACGCCGATCTCCGCGGCCCGGGTCCGCAGCCAGTGCTCGACCTGGCCCACCCACGGCCGTCCCCGCCGCCTGATCGTGGTCGGCGGGTAGTGGGTCACGGACAGCCCGAACGTGGTGAGCTGGTTGTGCCGATCCAGCGTGGCCTGCCACTGCGCGTCGCTGCGGTGACATTCGCGGCTGTCGACCTCGAGCGTCGCGCGCAGTTCACGCCATAGGACGTCGACCACGAAGATCACGGTGCCGGACCGGTCGACTATGGGGACGTTGAGCTCGAACGCGGGGACATCGGCACGTTGCAGGCACGCGGCGGCCTCGGCCTCGGCCACCGAGCGCGCGCCGTCCGCGATCTCGCCCAGCACCTGCCGCAGCAGCCTGCTGCCCGGCGTGCGCCCGGGCCCGAGCTCGGCCACCAGTTGATGCAGGCTGCACCGGCCCTTCTGGACCGAGGAGGTGACCACCGCCCGGACCGAACGCAGGTCCTCGTACAGCGCCGCGGTGTCGACGACGGCCCGCGCCATCGGAACCACGCGGCTGTAGGGGAGCAACGGGTGGTTGACCGATGTGGTGTGGGCCGCGAACGGACGGTCCGTCCGCCGGATCCGCACTCCACCCATGCTGCGGCTGCGCCCGCTCTCCGTCAGGACGAGTACCTGCGGGTCCGGTGGCCGGGCGTCGCCGATGCCGACCAGGCGCAGCGCGTCCCAGCCGGACAGGGCCGAGCGGGGACCGCCGAGTGCGAGCCCGGTCTCGGCCCAGTCCAGCCTGGTCGGCGGGTCGGGCCGGGTGAGCACGACCCCGCGCGCCATGCGCTGCCAGTTCTCCCGCGCGATCTCGGTCCGCACCTGCGCTCGGGTGAGGCCGAGCCGACGGGCGACGAGCGGTACCAGGATCCGGGGGAGCTCGAAGCCGTTGACGATCCGCATGAGCGTCGATGATGGACGCAACCGACGCCTCGACGGGCGACGCTCGGGCGAGCTGTGGACAACGGCCCACGACCGCCTGAGGGTTGTGGTCGCTGTCCGACCACGACCCTCAGGCGGTACCCACGATGCGGCTGTACCACTCGGCCAGGGGTTGAGTGCAGAACAGCGCGAGCACGGCGGCGGTGACCATCGAGGCGCCGAGCGGGACGGGGCGAATCGTGAGTCGCCGCCCGGCGCTCGCGAGGAAGATGCCGGCCACGGCGGCGATCAGCAGCCCGCCGAAGGCGCCGACCGCGACCGTCGGCCAGGACAGCCAGCCGAGGTAGATGCCCAGCAGGCCGGCGAGCTTCACGTTGCCGAACCCGGAGCCCGGGAACGCGAGCGTGATCACCAGGTACATCAGCCACATCGCGGCCATCGCCATCAGCGCGCGCACCGCACTCGTCCAGTCGCCGTACACCGCACCTGCCGGCATCAGCAGCGAGACGGCCACGACGTAGGACGGCAGCACGATCGCGTTGGGCAGCCGCTGCGCGTCGACGTCGATCATCGCCAGCGTCAACCCGACCGCGACGAGGAACAGGTAGGCCGGGAGCTCGACGTGCATTCCGAAGCGCAGCATCATCGCGACGAACAGGACCGCCGTCCCCGCCTCGACGAGCGGGTAGCGGGCGCTGATCGAGTCCGCGCAGAACGCGCACCGGCCGCGCAGCGCGAGCCAGCTCAGCACCGGCACGTTGTGCCACGGCCGCAGTGCCGTCTCGCACGACGGGCAGCGTGAGGCCGGGACGATCACCGACTGCTGCTTGGGCACGCGGTAGATGACGACGTTCAGGAACGACCCGACGGCCAGGCCGAGAACTCCGACCAACGCGACAAACAGGAGCGGCGGTGCCATCGGTGGCTCGTCTCCGTCCGGACGGTGGCTGCGGCGGGCGAGGTGCCTGCCGCGCGCCCGGATCCGAAGACTGGTTCCCCTCACCGCTAGGAGGAGCGCCTCCTGAGTCTATCCAGAGTTCTTAACACGGATCAAACATTGATCGGACGCCTCTTCACTTCGACACCGTCCTGCCGATATGGCAGCCATGGCCACCTCACGGGCACAGCGCAACGGCCGCGCGGCGGCAGGACTGGTCCTGCTCGTGTGCGCGTTCGTGGCTGTCCTGCGCCTGCGGGTCGGCGGCGCGTTCGTCGGTCGCGCCGTGGACGACCTCGGCCAGTCCGGCGCCGCCGCTATCGCGTGCGTGGCCTGCGCCTGGCGCGCGCGGCGCTCCGAGCACCGGTGGCGGATCTCCTGGGCGCTGATGAGCGCAGCGCTCGGCTCGTGGGCGGCCGGCGAGTTGATCTGGTCCTATTACGAACTGCTCAGCGGTCGCGAGACTCCGTTCCCGTCCTTCGCGGACGTCGGCTTCCTGCTCTTCCCGGCGTTCGCCTTCCCGGCCCTGCTGGTGCGCCCGTCCGCGGCCTTCGCCGGACGCGGACGCCTGCGGGCCGTCCTGGACGGCACGATGGTCGCCGCGTCGCTGTTCGTGCTGGGCTGGTCGACGAGCCTCGGCGCGGCCTACCACGCCGGCGCGGCGGACAATTTCGCGCTCGTCGTCTCGCTCGCGTACCCCGTGAGCGACGTCGTCATGCTGACCGTGATCGTGCTCGTGAGCATCCGCGGCCGGGTCCGCACCGACCTGCTGATCCTCGCCGCCGGCCTGGTCGCGATGGCGGTGGCCGACAGCGGGTTCACCTGCCTCACGGCTGCCGGTACCTACCACACCGGGTCGTTCGTCGACTTCGCCTGGTTCGGCGGTTTCCTGACCATGGGCGCGTCCGCGCTGTTCGCCCGCCGCGACGACGAGGTACACGAGCAGGGCGTCGACTCGCCGTTCAACATCCTGCTGCCGTACGCGCTCGTCCTGGTCGCGGTGACGGCCGAGGTCGTGGACATCCTGCGTGGTTCGGCCGCCGGGGTCACGCTGTTCGTGGCGGGCGCGGCGCTCGCCGTCCTGCTGGTGCGGCAGTTCCTCGTCGTGCTGGATAACCGCCGGCTCGCGCTCGACGTCATGGCCCAGCGCGAGGAGCTCAGCCACCGCGCGTTCCACGATCCCCTTACCGGACTGGCCAACCGGGCGCTGTTCTACGACCGGGTGGCGCACGCGCTCGACCTGCACCACCGGGACATGCGCCCGGTGTCGGTCATGTTCGTCGACCTCGACGACTTCAAGCTGGTCAACGACGAATACGGCCACGACGCAGGTGACGTCGTGCTCTCGACGATCGCCGATCGGCTGTCGACGGTGGTCCGGACGGGTGACACGATCGCGCGGCTGGGCGGCGACGAGTTCGCGATCCTGCTCGAGGACGACGGCGATGCGAGCGTCCTGGCGGCGCGCCTGCTCGACGCGATGACCGTCCCGGTGCTGATCGGCGGGCGGCGCATCAAGGTGCAGGCCAGCGTGGGCACGACGACGCTCGCCCCGGCAGACGGCGCGACGGACATCCGCGAGCTGCTCAAGCAGGCCGACCTCGCGATGTACGCCGCCAAGCGCGCCGGAAAGGGCACGTCGGTGCGATACGCGCCGTCGCTGCGCCGGGGCGGCGACGAGGACCATGCCCTGTGCGACGCGCTGGCCGAGGACATCCGGTGTGGCCGGATCGCGGTGGCGTTCGCGCCGATCATCTGCTGCGGGACGGGTGAGGTGTTCGCCCTGGAGGCGCTGGCCACCCGCTGGGAGCACGACGGCGTGAGGCTGCTGGCAGATCGGTTCGTCCCGCTCGCCGATCGTGCGGGCGTGCTGGCCGAGCTCGACCTGCTGGTCGTGCGCAGGGCGTTGCTGCGGGCGAAGGGCGAGCGGCACCGGCACTTCCCCATGATCGTGTCGACCAACCTGGCGCTGACGCGGTTCCGCGAGAGCGACATCATGACCCGCCTGCTCCTGCTGCTGACCGAGTTCGACCTGCCCGCCGAACACCTCGTCGTCGAGGTGAGCGAGCAGAGCACGCTCGACATAGCGCACACCGCGGAAGCACTCGAGGCGTTGCGGGCGATCGGCGTCAAGCTCGCGCTGGACGGGTTCGGGGCCGGCGCCTCGAACCTGAGCCGGCTGGACACGCTACGACCGGACATCGTCAAGCTGGACCGCTCGTTCATCGAGCCGCTGCGTGAGCGCGACACCCCGCGCAAGCTGCTCGCCGGCGTCATCGACCTCGCGCACGATCTCGGTGCCCTGGTCGTATGCGACGGCGTGGAGACGGCGCGGCAGCTGGCCGCGCTTCGCGAGCTCGGCTGCGACGCGGCGCAGGGCCACCTGTTCGCGCGACCCGCCCTCTGGCCCGCGGGCGACGACGCGTTCGTGCCGCAGCGTGCCGATGCTGCGTCCGCCTGACCGAGCTACCGCCCGCGGGGTGTCACAGTGCTGCCTGCCCGATCCGGATGCTCAGGTCTTCAAGCTCGTCCAGTATGAGGCTGGCTCCCCACACCTGGTCGCGCTTGCGGTCGGTCAGCGGACGCAAGACGCCGACATCGTGCAGCCGGTTGATGGCGGCAAAGACGCTGCTTCGCGGTGCGTCGACGATGGCGGACGCGTCCTCTGACGACACGATCGGTCGCGAGGGCAGCTGAGCGAGCAGCTGAGCGGCGGCGCTGCCGGCGCGCGCCCTCACCGTCGCGCGCCAGTCGTCCGGGATCTCTCCGAGCCGGCCTGCGGTGATCCGGGATTCGGCCGCTGCGATTCGTGACGATTCGGCGAAGGTGGCGATGAGCGGTCTGACGTCACCCGTGCGGTAGGCGGTGAGCAGGTCGAAGTAGCGTTCGCGGCGCGTCACAAGCGCGGACGCCAGCGGGATCACGACACGCGTTGTCGCCCCTCGTCGACGTAGCACTGTGTTGATGAGCGCCCGGCCGATGCGGCCGTTGCCATCGGTGAATGGGTGGATTGATTCGAACTGGGCATGGGCAATCGCTGCTTGTACCAAGGCCGGCAGGTCATCACGGTTGGCGAAGGTCACCAAGTCGTTCATGTAGTCGGGCACGGTGGTCGGCGGTGGCGGGACGTAAAGAGCTCCGCGAGGGGAGTAGTTGCTACCGCCGATCCAGTTCTGGACGGTTCGCAGTCGTCCGGCGTAGGGGGCTTCGCCCGGGTCGTCGCGCATGAGCACGTCATGGGCGCAGGTGATGGCGGCGAGCTCGATCCGGTCGTGGCGGGTGACGTCGTTGATCATCGCGTCGAGTGCGGCGGTGGCCGCAACCATCGACACCGCTGAGGAGTTCGTGCGGATGCCGTGCAGCGCGCGCGCGTAGTCGTCGAGACTGGCCTCGACCGCCTCGATCTTCGACGACGCAACAGATTCGGTCCGCAGCAGTAGCACGCCAAGCGCTTCGAGATCAGCGCCGTACGTGGCGTCGAGCTTGGAGATCTCGCGCATCGCGGACTCGACGTCGGTGACGAGTGCGGAGTCCAGGCTGAGGTCTTGGCTTGCGATCATCGGTGGTAGCGAGACCTTGATGCTCCGCAGCATCCGATCTTCCTTTGTCCCGCCGCGATTAGCCTGGCGCCAGGCACGGGCTTCATGTCGATGCGGGGGCCAATTGACGCTCGCGGGTACGTCGCTCTTCGCCACGTCCGACCTCCCAACTCGGACTGAGCGTATCACTAATCCGAGTTAGATAAGCTAAAACGGACCATACTCGAGGTGGGTCCCACGGTCAGCGTTCCTGGGTGTTCTGCAGGGCGGACTTGCCGGTGCTCGGGTCCGCGTTCCACTTCTGCCCGGTCGAGCCGTCGCACGTCGTCGTCACGATCTTGAGATAGACGTTGAGGTACTGATCGCTGTTCGGCCCGAGCCCCAGGCAGAGCGGCGTAGCGCTGGAGTCCTTGATCACGTACTTCGTGTCGTAGGGCAGCGCGTTGAGGTTGGTGTCCTTCGTCCGGTAGACGGTCCACAGCGCCGGGCTGCCGGCGGGCGGGACGGTCGTCGGACAGGCCGCCGCGCCCTTCTGGACGGTCACGTACCCGCCCACGGTCTGTGGACTGGTCAGGCAGTACCGGCTTCCGTCAGGCGTGTACGTCGTAACCAGCTCGACCTGGGTCGGCCGGGTGATCGCGTCTTTGCCGAGCACGGGGTTCGAGATGAAGACCTGGTTCCACGTCACCTTGGTCGGATTGGGGTTCTGCTTGCAGGTGTAAAGGATCAGAAAGGAGGACGCGGGGTTCTGGCCGGTGACGTCCAGGCAGTTGGCGAACAGGGCGAAGTTGACCAGCTGGCCGTAGGCCGGACCGGCCATGCCGGCGCCGGCGCTGGGTGAGGGAACCCACGTCTGGTGCGGGTCGCTGGTCGATCCGGCGCAGCCGCTCTGCAGGGTGAGGGACACGCCAGGCGCCTGTCCGGCCGCGTTGATGCAGTAGTTGTCGAGGTTGCTGCTGTCGGACAGGGCGCCCTCCAGGTGCGAGTTGTCGTTGATGCTCCACTGCTGGTTCCACGGAGAGCACTTAGTTATGTCCACGCATTTGGACGTGTCCGCGATGGCGCACGGGTTCAGGACTAGGGAGACATTGTTGGCGTGCGCCGTGGGATTGCCCTGCGCATTGAGGGGCGTGTCCAGGCACAGGCCGTTCGGGTAGGTGGTTGAGACCGAGGAGAGCAGCTTGATGCTCAGGTCGGTGCGGTAGGCGAACACCTGCTGGGCAGCGGGTGGGTTGGTCGTGCTGCACACAGCGAGGGTGATCGCGGTACCGGCGCTCGGAGTCGCGGATCCGGCGTCCATGCAGTAGTTGGTGCCGCTGCCGTCGGGGTAGATGCGGATCACCCCGCCGGAGAAGTTGGTGTCGTCGGTGGTGAAGATGTAGGTCGTCACCAAGGTGCGGCCCTTGCTTCCCGAGTTCACCGGGGTGCCGTACGACCCCTGGGCCGAGGCGCAGGCCGTGTTCGCGGCCGGTGGCGCCGGCGGTGTTCCCGCGTCCAATCCGGTGGAGATGATGCAGGCGTATCGCGGGGTCCGGGTTCCGTCCGGCGGGTTCACGGTCGGATCGAACGGGCCGTTGTTCGGTGCGCAGATCATCGCCTTCGCCGCGGGGTTCGCGATCGGGTCGGACGTGTAGTACAGGACCTCGGTGTAGTAGCCGTCGGTGCCGCTGCTCACCGCGTTGCCGGAGAACGGGCCGCACGGCAGCAGGCCGTCATTGCCGACGCCGGCTCCGTCGTTCGCGCTGCGGATCTTGCCGAGCACGACATCGATGCCCGCCTGGGCCGCGCTCAATGCGTGCACCCGCGACGAGTCGAACCGGGTGGTGCGGTCCTGGCTGATGATGATGGGGATCAGCAGCCCGCCGAGCGCGACGCCGACGATCGTGACCAGCAGCAGGAAGGCCATCGAGCCGCGCTCGGAACCGCGCTGGTGCAGGCGGCGGCGTGTGCGATTGACGAACGCGATCATGGCCGACCCCATTGCTGGCATATCGAGGCGGGTGGGTTCAACGTGCTGTTCAGAGCGGTGAAGGTGACGGACGTCTTGCTCGACGCGGTTGCCGGCGAGCTGACCGCGGACAGCACGGTGATCTGCAGTTGCTGGAACAGGCTCTTCGGGTCCGTCCCGAGTACGAACGGAGTGTCCGTCGGCTGGTTGGTGATCTGGCTGGCCAGTGGCACGAAGGTCGAGGCCGCCGAGACCACCGGCGGGTTGTCGCTCGTGACCGTCCAGGTGCGTTGCTGCAACTGCTGGCTGGTGGTGTCCACACGCAGCTGCACACAGGTGAAGACGCCGCCGACATTCGGGACGGACATCTCCACGTACCAGTCGCCCGTACTGCTGCCGCCGGTCGACTGGGCCGGAGCGCTGATCGCCGAGGCGTACCGCACCAGCTTGTCCAGCCGCAGGAACGCCTCGTTCACCTGCCCGGAGCTGACCGTCACCGCCTCGACCTTGTTGGCCGAGCTCGTCATCAGGACGATCGCACCGGTGAACATCGCCATGAAGATGGCCATCAGCGACATGCCGACGATCAGCTCCATCAGCGACGTTCCCTCGTCGCCACGTACGGCCCGCAGCCGCTCGCGCATCGTCATCACGTCACACCGTCCAGGTGGCCGAGATCGAGTAGGACGCGCCCGCCGAGTCGGTGATCGTCACGATCACTTGGTAGGTCCCCAGCGTGGCGTTGTTCGGGACGGTGCCTCGGACGTAACGCGTTCCCGAGCCCGTGCCCACGGAGAGCGACGTAGAAACCGAGCCCGTGGTGTTCGTGTCGAGCCCGATGCCGGGTGGAGCGCCGCTTATCGCGATGCTGCAAGTGTCGGGGCAGGTGTAGCTAGGCCTCTGCGACGGGGAGCTGCCCCGTGCTGCACTTCGGTTCGTCAACCCGCTGAGCGGCGCTGCGGCGTAGGCCGTCCATCTCGCGTTGCTCGGCACGCTGACGCCGCTGTTGTCCTGGATCGACAGTCCGAGCGTGTAGTACTTGCTCGTCGCGCTCCCCGTGACGGCAGTGGTCAGGGTGGTGCCGCTGAGGTAGACCGTCCCGCTGGCAGCTGACACAGTGACCGACGAGCCGGTGTTGTTCCCGGTCTTCGACGTCGTCGCCAGCCCGATGCCCGGGACGCTGCCGGTCAGCGTGATGGTGCACGGCGCGGTTGGGCAGGTGTACGCAATCGCGACGGACTTGTCCGCACCCTCGACTGCTGTATCCGGCCCGAGTCCGGCCAGCGTGGGCGCCGGGTTGACGGTCCACGTGAACGCCGAACTGAGCGCCTGAGCGCCTGCCGCGTCCGTCACCGTGACGCTGACGGTTGAGTAGGTCTTGGGCGAGCCGCTGACCGTTCCGCTGATCAGCCCGCCGCTGCTCACCGACAGAACACCGGGCCCGTTGTTGAGCACGTAGCTGCACGGCGAGTTGGGGCAGCTGGTCGTCAGTTGGACGTTGACGTTCGCGCCCACGGTGTTCGACTGGTTGCCCGGCGCGGTGATGCTCGGCTTGGCGACCACCGTCCAGGTGAAGCTGATCGCCTTGGTGTAGCCGGCCGTCGGGTCGTTCACAGTCAGGGTGACGGTTGTCGGGCCCGTGGCCGTGGGCGTACCGGTGAGCTGGCCGCTCGGGCTGATGGTCAGGCCGGCCGGAAGGCTGGTCGGGGAGTCGGACCACACGTAACCGGACCCGGAGCCACCGCTCGCGCTCAGTGGAAGCGTCGTGATCGCCGTCCCGATCGTGCTGGTCTGTGCGCCCGGGTTGCTGGCGGCGAGCGGCGGGTAGGTGATCGTCCAGGTGAAGGAAAGGGTCGTCGTCCGCGTCACGCTCGAGTCCGCAACCGTTACCTGCACGGTGTAGTTGCCGACCGTGGTGGGCGTACCGGTGATGGCACCGGCGCTGCTCATCGACAGCGTGGCCGGCAGCCCGGTTGCGGTCCACCTGAACCCGGTGTTGGTGCCGCCGCTTGCGGTGAGCGTGAGACTGACGTTGTCCGCCGTCGTGCTGGCCTGCGGACCAACCGGGTTGATCACCAGCGGCGGCAGGATGTTCCAGGTGAAGCTGGCCGACGCGGTGCGCAGGAACGCGTCCAACACGGTCACCGTCACGGTGAACGACTTGTTCGCGGTCGAGATGTCCGGCGACCCGGTGATCAGGCCGGTCGTGCTCATCGTCAGCCCCTTGGGCAGGGCCCCGGCGCCGCTGAGCGGAACGGTCCAGGTGAACGGCACGACCCCGGTGCTGTTCTGCACGTTCAGCTGCAGGCTGACCTGATCGTTGACGGCGTTGGTCTGGGAGGGCGGGTCGACGACCACCGGCGCGGCCGGCAGCGGCTGGTTGATCTTGAAAGTGGGGTCGGCGTCGACACTGATCAGGGTCGAGGTCACGTAGATGCAGCTCGTCGGAGTGCAGTGCGCGGCCGACCACGACACCGCGACAACGGCGCGGATGTCCGTGGCGTAGCTCCCGCTGCCGGGTTGCGCACTGACGCAGTCGGTGCTGGACGTCGCCATATAGCAGTAGCCGAGGTACTGGTTGATCGAGTAGGTGAGCTTGCCCTCCACCTGGGTCGTGGGCGAGGTCGGAACGGCAGCCGTCGCGCCACTGCCCGCGGGGGCGGTGGTGTCGACGCCCTTCGTGATGTTCATCGCGGTGAGCCAGCTCTGGACCGGCGCGCTGGTGGCCTGCGCCGAACCGAACTGGGCGGAAACACTGCTCGCGTCCCGGCCTACGAGCAGGCTGTTCGCGTCGCGGCTGCGGAGGTCCTCGACGGTGGAG